>JAYTDE010000786.1:0-1949 GCA_043736195.1 Burkholderiales bacterium
TCGAATTTCGGCGACCCGAAAATCGGCAACCTGTGCTGGCGCACCGGTTACTGGACTCCGGCCACCGCGAATTGCGAGTGCGACGCACCGATCGTAGGCGCGGCGTGCAATCCGCCGGCGCCGAAGCCCGCAGCAGTTGCCCCGCCGCCGCCGCCGCCGCCGCCGCCTGCACCAACGCCGGCGCCGAAGCCCGAAGCGAAACCGGCTGCCCCTGCAGTCGTTGCGCAAAAAGTGACCTTCGCAGCCGACGCTTTCTTCGACTTCAACAAAGCTGTTCTGAAGCCCGAAGCCAAAGCCAAGCTTGATGACCTCACCGGCAAACTCAAGGGCATCAGCCTGGAAGTGATCATCGCCGTGGGCCATACCGATGCGATCGGTGGCGAGGCTTACAACCAGAAGCTGTCGGTCAAGCGTGCGGAAGCGGTCAAGGCTTACATGGTGTCGAAAGGCATCGAGCCGAACCGTGTCTACACCGAAGGCAAAGGCAAGAAGCAGCCGGTCGCCGACAACAAGACCGCCGAAGGCCGCGCCAAGAATCGCCGCGTGGAAATCGAAGTGGTTGGTACCCGCCCGAACTGATCCCGTCAGTCTCAGGCATCAAGAAAAGCCCCGCTTAGGCGGGGCTTTTTGTTTTAGCGAGGAAGAAACCATGAGCAAACCCCGTCCGAGCGGACGCCGGCCCGACCAACTGCGCCGTGTCGTCATTACCCGCAACTACACCATGCATGCCGAGGGCTCGGTGCTGATCGAATTCGGTGACACCAAGGTCATCTGCACCGCCAGCGTCGAGGACAAGGTCCCCGGCTTTCTCAAGGGCCGTGGGCAAGGCTGGCTGACCGCCGAATACGGCATGCTGCCGCGCGCCACCAATACCCGCAACGACCGCGAAGCCGCGCGCGGCAAGCAGTCCGGCCGCACCCAGGAAATCCAGCGCCTGATCGGCCGCAGCCTGCGTGCAGTGGTCGACCTGAATCTGCTGGGAGAGCGCACCATTCAGATCGATTGCGACGTCATCCAGGCCGACGGCGGCACCCGCACCGCTGCCATCACCGGGGCCTGGATCGCGGTGCGCGACGCCATCAACGGCCTGCGCGCGAGTGGCGCGCTCGCCACCGACCCGCTCACAGACCATGTGGCGGCGATTTCGGTCGGCATGTTCGACGGCTATCCGGTGCTCGACCTCGACTATGCGGAAGACTCGAACTGCGACACCGACATGAATATCGTGATGACCGGCGCCGGCAACTTCGTCGAGGTACAGGGCACGGCGGAAGGCGCGGCATTCACCCGCGCCCAGATGGACGCGCTGGTGGGCCTGGCCAGCGACGGCATCGCCGAACTGGTGCGCCAGCAGCGCGCGGCGATCGAGTCCGCCATCGGCAAACCATGAAGCAGCTTGTCGTCGCCTCGAATAACGCCGGCAAGCTGCGTGAAATCACGGCGATCCTGGGCCCGCTCGGCATCGAGGCAATCCCGCAAGCGCGCTTGGGCGTGCCGGAAGCACCGGAACCGCATTCAACCTTCGTGGAAAACGCGCTGGCCAAGGCGCGCAACGCGGCACACCACACCGGCCTGCCGGCGTTGGCCGACGATTCCGGCATTTGCGTGACGGCACTCGGCGGCGCCCCTGGCGTGCAGTCGGCGCGCTTCGCCGGCGAGCCCAAATCGGATCAGCGCAACAATGAAAAACTGGTCGCCGACTTGGCCGGGCACGCCGACCGTTCGGCCTATTACTTCGCGGTGCTGGTACTGATCAACAACGAAAACGACCCGCGCCCGCTGATTGCCGAGGGCCACTGGTCCGGCACGGTGATTGATACGCCGCGCGGCGCCAACGGCTTCGGCTATGACCCATATTTTTATCTGCCCGAGCATGGCAAGACAGTCGCCGAACTCAATGCGGATTTGAAAAACCGGATCAGCCATCGCGCGCTCGCACTACGCCGGCT
>JAYTDE010000787.1:0-2052 GCA_043736195.1 Burkholderiales bacterium
AACCGTCCCGGCGCCGCCGGCAACATCGGCACCGAGGCGGTTGTCAAGTCGGCGGCGGATGGCTATACCCTGCTCCTGACGGCCAGCCCGATCGTCTTCAACCCGCTGATCTACACCGGCCTCAACTGGGATCCCTATCGCGATCTGATGCCGGTCGCCAACTTGACCGACGGCTATCTGGCCCTGGTGGTGGGCAACGGCGTGGCGGCGACCAATGTCAAGGAATTCGTCGCGCTGCTGAAGGCGCGTCCTGGCAAGCTTTCGTATGCCTCACCAGGAGTCGGTACCCCGCAGCACCTGACCGGCGAGTTGTTCAAGGTGGCCACCGGCACTTTCATGCTGCACGTGCCATACCGCGGGTCAGCCGGCGCCGTGACCGACGTCATTGGCGGCTCGGTAGAGGCGATGTTCATGCCCGTGCATACCGTGCTGCCACAGGTCAGGCAGGGTCGCTTGAAGGTGCTTGGCGTGGCCAATGACAAGCGCGTAAGCGTCGCGCCAGAGGTGCCCACCATCGCCGAAGCCGGCGGGCCGCGCGATGTCAACGCGAGTGTCTGGTACGCCATGTACGCACCGGCCAAGACGCCGCCCGAAATCGTCGGCAAGCTGACAGTCACGCTGCGCGAGATACTGCGCCAACCCGATGTCGCCGACAGCCTCAACAAGCAGGGCCTGACGGTCAACTACATGAATCCACAGGAACTGACGGCCCTGATGCGCAGTGAAACCACGCGCTGGGCAAAGATTGTCAAGGAAAAAGGCCTCAAGGGGGAATGATCGGTACCCGCGCGCGGTCGCTACTTCATGGCCACGCCTGAGCACGCGGACCACTGCGGGTCGCTGCGCGGCCGTTCGGTCATCGTTACCGGCGGGGGGCGCGGCCTCGGCCTGGAAATGGCGCGCGCCCTGGCCCGAGCGGGCTGCCGGCTCGCGATCAGCGGCGCACGCGATGGCGCCGATCTGCGTGCCGCACAGGATGAACTTGCCGCCATCGCCGGCCAAGCCAATGTGCTTGCGCTCAAAGCCGATGTCGCTTCATGGGCCGATTGCGAGGGGCTCGCCGGCCTTGTTCTCGAGCGTTTCGGCCGCATCGATGCACTGATCAACAATGCCGGTCGCGGCATGCTGGAACTGAGCGCCACTTTCAACACCGAACCTGCCTTGTTCTGGCACAGCGACCCGCAGGGAATCCGCAACATCATCGATGCCAACGTGCTGGGCCCGTTCCTGATGGCGCGCGCCTGCGTGCCGCACATGGTGGCACAGGGTTTCGGACGGGTCGTCAATATTTCCACCAGCGCGGGCACCATGGTGCGCAAGGGTTACGCGCCCTACGGCCCCTCGAAGGCCGCGCTCGAAGCCATGAGTGCGGTATGGGCGCGCGATCTCGAAGGCACCGGCGTGACCGTCAATGTTCTGTTGCCCGGTGGCGCCACCGACACCCGGCTCTTGCCCGGCCACGGGGCCGACCGGCGTGGCGCCGACGGCCAGTTGCTGTCGCCGACCCTGATGGTCGCACCGGCGCTTTGGCTGATCTCGGACGCCTCAAGCGGCTCCAACGGCGAGCGCTACATTGCCAAGGACTGGAACACCACCCTGCCGGCAGACGCCGCCGCCGCCGGCGCGCGCCAGGCGCGCCAGGCGCTGCCGGCCATCATGTAGGCCGACCATCATGTAGGCCGACCATCAAGTAGGCCGAGGCGGGCGCCCTTCACGCGACAGCGCGACAAACCAGGCCAATGCCGCGACCTGCGCGATCAGCAAGGTGCCAAACGCGCCCTGATAGGCATGCACGCGGCTCCAGCCGACATCGAGCAAGGCCTGGATCAGGATGCCGATCCCGAACTGCAGGGCGAACCCGCCCATGAACATCAGCATGTTGTAGGCGGTAAGCACGCGCCCCGAGATCGCCACCGGGAACGCGCGAGTCAGCGCCGGATACGCCAACATGCCCGCCGCCAGCGTGATTCCGTAAGCGAACCATGGCAAGCTTGACGCAGGCCAGGCATTGCTGACGATACCTCCGAGTGCGATTACAGAGATCGCCAGGGA
>JAYTDE010000788.1:0-10995 GCA_043736195.1 Burkholderiales bacterium
CTTGCCGCCGGCGCGCACGCTGCGCTGCGAAGTGGTGGCGCGCTTGTAGGAGCGCACGTCGCGGCCGACGAACACATCCTTGAACTGCACCATGCCCGAGTTGGTGAAAAGAAGCGTCGGATCGTTGCCCGGCACCAGCGGGCTGGAGGCCACGCGGGTATGTCCCTGGGACTCGAAAAATTGCAGGAATTTTTCCCGTATTTCAGCGGTGTTCATGTGTTTTTTGTATGAAAATCAATCGTTTGGATTATAGCATTCGAGGCTTGGCGTCCCTTCCAAAACCTTGGCCTTAAGCGCGAACAATCGCTGCTTTTCCGCCCTGATCGGGGATTGATGCGCCGGCACCTGAACCGACAATGTCAGCATTCGCATCGAACGATGCCTACCACTGCATTTCGGGAGTCCCCCATGGGCAAAATCGTCAGCGTAATCGGCAACAAGGGCGGTACCGGCAAAACCACGCTTTCCCACATGATGGCGCACGGCCTGGGTCTGTTCGGCATGCATGCGGTGGCGATTCTCACCGACACCGTGCGCGACAAGCTCTCCAAGACCAATCGCAACTACCTGCCATTTGACGCACGTTCGGACGAAAACCTGGCGCAGGCAGTGGCCAGGCTGCGCGCGGCCGAGCACTGGACCGGCATCATCGATGGTGGCGGCAATCGCCCCGAGATGGACCGCAAACTGGCTGACCTGGCCGATCTGGTGATCCTGCCGTTTCGCGACTCGCACGAAGACATGCGAACCGTGATTCGCGACCTGGAACGTTTTCCCAATGCGTTCGCGCTGCCTTCGCAATGGCCAACCAACAGCCTGGCCGAGGGCACGGCGCAACGCTCCATGAACAACTTGCTGGCCAACTACGGACACCGCATCCTGGCCCCTGTATATGCGCTATCTTCGAGCAAGCTGTTGTTGCAAGACTTGCCGCCAACTTCCCTGCCGCGCGGGCTGCGCAACGCCTCGCGCGAGATCGCGCTGCAAGTGCTCGAACTGCTTGCCGTCGATCTACCGGACACTGACTGGATGCCGGCCGCCAACGACCTGCAAAACCGCGGCGCGCCCGCCTTGATGGCACTGCACACGCCTTCGGTCCTGCACGCCTGACCTTTCATCGGCGCGACCGCCGGTGCGGGCAGGCACCGACCTAGAATCCGTCGATCCGCGAGGGCCGTGGCGACAGACGAGCGGACCAACCGATATTCAGGGGATTCGCATGGGCAGTCATATTCTCGCGCTCGACCAGGGCACCACCAGTTCACGCGCCATTGTTTTCGACCATGCAGGCGGCATCGTGTCGATGGCGCAGAAGGAATTGCGCCAGATCTATCCGCAGCCTGGCTGGGTTGAGCACGACCCCGAGGAAATCTGGAAAACCCAGCATGACACCGCGATCGACGCGCTGTTCAAAGCGCGTGTATCGGCAAAACAACTGGTCGCCATAGGCATCACCAACCAGCGCGAAACCACCGTCCTGTGGGACCGCAAGACCGGGCGCGCGATCGGCAATGCGATCGTCTGGCAGGATCGCCGCACCGCGGCGCAGTGCGCGCAATTGAAATCAGCCGGGCGCGAAGCCGCGATCCGCGCCAGGACCGGCCTGATGCTCGACCCTTATTTCTCCGCCACCAAGATCGCCTGGATCCTCGACAACACCCCGCCCGACGCCAGCGGCAAGACCTTGCGCGAACGCGCGGACTTGGGCGACATCGCCTTCGGCACCATCGATTCATGGCTGGTCTGGAAACTCACCGGCGGCATGGAGCATCGCGGTGCGCTGCACGTGACCGATGTGAGCAACGCTTCGCGCACCATGCTCTACAACCTTGACCAGGGTGACTGGGACGATACCCTGTGCCTGGCGCTCAATGTGCCGCCCACCGTATTGCCGCTGATCAAGCGCTCGAGCGTAGTGGTGGGCGCATCACACGTGGAAATCTTCGGTGCCGAAGTACCGATCGCCGGTATCGCCGGCGACCAGCAGGCGGCACTCTTCGGCCAGGGGGCGGTCACGCCGGGCCTGGCGAAAAACACCTATGGCACCGGCTGCTTCATGCTGATGCACACCGGCGACAAAGCGCTTACGTCGCAGTCGGGGCTGATCGCCACCGCCGCCGCGCAGGTGGGTGAGGCGCGTGGCTTCGCCCTTGAAGGCAGCGTGTTCGTGGCGGGCGCCGCCGTGCAGTGGCTGCGCGACGGATTGGGCATCATCAAGAGTTCGGCCGATGTCGAGGCGCTGGCGGGAAGCGTGCCGGATAGTGGCGGCGTCACTTTCGTGCCGGCGTTTGTAGGTCTTGGTGCGCCGCACTGGGATCCAAACGTGCGTGGCACGATTTCCGGCCTGACCCGCGGCAGCAGCGCGGCCCACATCGCGCGCGCCACGCTGGAAGCCATTGCATTCCAGTCGGCCGAACTGGTGGCTGCGATGCAGGCCGACAGCGGCCTGCCGCTGACCGAACTGCGAGTCGACGGCGGCGCCACCGCCAACCACCTGTTGATGCAATTCCAGGCCGACCTTCTGGGTGTGCCGGTGGTGCGCCCGAAGGTGCTGGAGACCACCGCACTGGGCGCTGCTTACCTGGCAGGACTGGCCGTCGGTTTCTGGAAAGACCAGGCCGAGATCGCCAGCCAGTGGCAGCGCGACATCACGTTCGAGCCGAAAATGGGCCGCGACGAAGCGCAGTCACGCATGGGGGTCTGGGCTGAAGCCGTGCGCCAGGCAAGGCGTTAGCCAAGACCCGGGCCAGCAGCAAAGCGGCCAACGCGGCATTGAGCGTCGCCAAAGGCGAGCGCTCGAATGCCGCCAGCAATTGCGGCGCGACACGCCGCAAACTCACTTCTTTTCCTCGACCTTGCCGATCTGCCGCACCACATCGGCCATCTTTTTCGCGTCCTTGTCGAAAAACACCCTGAATTCGGCCTGGTCGAGGTACTGGATCGGCTGACCCGCGCCTTCCATCACTTTCTGGAACTGCGCATCGCCCACCGCCTGCCGCACCGCATCGCGCAACTGGCGTACCAGCGGTTCGGGCGTGCCTGCAGGCAGCAGAAGCCCGGCCCAGATATAGAACTCGTTGTCGATACCCAATTCCTTCAGGGTCGGCACCTCGGGCAAGGCCGGATGGCGCTTCTCGCCCCACGAGGCCAGTGCGCGCAGCTTGCCGGCCTTGACGTGCTGCAGTACCGGGCCCGGCCCGGACGCCAGCGCATCGACCTGCCCGCCCAGAATCGCGGTCACCGCCGGTCCGCCACCCTGATACGGAATGTGGAACAGCTTTGCACCGGTGGCGATCGAGAACATTTCCATCGGCGTGTGCAGCGCACTGTAGTAGCCCGATGAGGCATAGTTGATCTTGCCCGGATTGGCCTTGGCGGCGTCGATCAGATCCTTGACCGATTTGTAAGGCGACTCGCTGCGCACCACCAGCACAGTCGGGTCGGCTGACACCAGCGCCACCGGCACCAGTTGGTCCAGCGTGTAGCCGGGCGCGCGACCGTTGACACGGTCGGCTTCCGGCAAAATGGTGACGCTTGAAAGCGCCATCAGCATCGTGTAACCGTCGGGGCGCGCCTTGGCCACCAGCGCGTTGCCGACCGCGCCGCCGGCACCCGGCTTGTTTTCCACCAGCACCTTCTGCTTCAAGATTTTTTCAAGCGCCACTGCCAGGGGCCGGGCAGTAAGATCCGCGACGCCACCAGGCGGAAATGCCACCACCATGCTGATCGGGCGCGCAGTCGGCCAGGGTTCCTGTGCCTGCGCCGTCAATGCAAGGGCACTCACCGCAGTCAAGCAAAGCCATCGCCTCATGTCAGTCTCCTCAGGTCGCGTGAATGCCCGCATTCTAGCGATGCGCCACTTGCACAACGCCGCGCGATCGCACGAGCACGCTCACCTGACGCAGTAGAATTCGATTGCGCTGCTGACGCCTCACCGTAAATGTCATGTCTGCAGCTCGGTCGGAACTGCATAACCAGTGACAAAAATGCCCTTAGCCAGGCGCTAACGTTTTCGGAAACGATCAATCGGTGACCTTGCCCAACCCGCCCTCCCCATCGGTTCAACCCCTGCTCCTGGTCGACGACAGCGCCGAAGAGCTGCTGCTGATGCAGCTCGGGCTCAAGCGTGCTGGCGTGACCCTGCCACAGGTGGCGGTCAACAGCGGCGACGAAGCGCTGGATTTTCTGCTGGGCCGCGGCTTGCACGGCGGGCGCGATACCTCCGTGCTGCCGCGCCTGACCCTGATGGACCTGCACATGCCGGGCAAGTCGGGGTTCGACGTATTGCGCGAAATCCGCGCCCACCCGCAGCTGTCGGGCATGAAGGTGGTGATGTTCTCGGCATCGGACGAGCCCGACGAAATCCTGCGGGCCCACGACCTGGGTGCCAATTCCTTCATCTGCAAACCCCTGACCGCCATCGGCATGCGTGACGTGATCCGGCAGATCCGCGAACGCTGGCTGGATGTCGATCTGGCAGTGGCGCCGCAGGCCGGGCAGGAACCCGGATAAGCCCCGCTGCTTGGGCTTGCCGGCGCCGCGCCATGCGCCGTGCCGAGAGCCGCGCAGGGTGATTCCGCTAAAATGCGCCTTTGTCTTTGCGGCTGCGGCCAATGCTCACGTTTCAGCAAATCATCCTGCGCCTGCAGGAGTATTGGAGCGAACGCGGCTGCGCGCTGCTCCAGCCCTACGACATGGAAGTCGGCGCCGGCACCTCGCACACCGCGACCTTCCTGCGCGCACTCGGGCCCGAACCCTGGAAAGCCGCCTATGTGCAGCCAAGCCGCCGCCCGAAGGATGGCCGCTATGGCGAAAATCCGAACCGCATGCAGCATTACTACCAATACCAGGTGGTGTTGAAACCGGCCCCGGCCGACATTCTCGACCTCTACCTGGGCTCGCTCGCAGCGCTTGGCTTCGATCTCAAGGCCAACGACATCCGTTTTGTCGAAGATGACTGGGAAAACCCGACGCTGGGCGCCTGGGGCCTGGGCTGGGAAGTCTGGCTCAATGGCATGGAAGTGACGCAGTTCACCTATTTCCAGCAGGTCGGCGGCATCGACTGCAAGCCGATCACCGGCGAAATCACCTATGGGCTGGAACGCCTGGCGATGTATCTGCAGGGCAAGGAACGGGTGTTCGACCTGGTATGGACCGATGGGCTCACCTACGGCGACGTCTATCTGCAAAACGAGCAGGAACAATCGGCCTACAACTTCGAATGGAGCGACGTCGAGTTCCTGCTGACTGCTTTCGGCGCGCATGAAAAACAGGCGCAACTGCTGACGCAAAACAAGCTTGCGCTGCCGGCTTACGAGCAGGTGTTGAAGGCCGCTCACACCTTCAACCTGCTCGACGCGCGCGGCGCGATTTCGGTAACCGAGCGCGCCGCCTACATCGGCCGCATCCGCAACCTCGCACGCAGCGTGGCGCAAAGCTATCTCGACAGCCGTGCGCGACTGGGCTTTCCGATGGCGCCCAGGGCCTGGGCTGATGAAGTCGCGGCGCAACTGGCGAAGAAGGCAGCCTGATGGGCACGGCCAATCTGCTGGTGGAACTCAATGTAGAGGAGTTGCCGCCCAAGGCGCAGAAGGCGCTGGGCGAGGCCTTTGCATCTGCGCTGGCAGAATCCCTGCGTACGCAAGGATTGTTGGGCAGCGAGAGTGCCGTCACACCCTATGCGTCGCCGCGTCGCCTGGCCGCACATCTGACCGCGGTCGCGGCCATGGCCGCGGACCGAGCCGCCGCGCAAAAACTGATGCCGGTGGCCGTGGGACTCGACGCCGCGGGCGCCGCCACACCGGCGCTGCTGAAGAAACTGGCGGCACTTGGTGCCGGCCCGGAAGCGACCTCAAGCCTCAGGCGCCAGGTTGACGGCAAGGCGGAGACCCTCTACCTGGACAGCATCATCCCCGGCGCGAGTCTGGCCAGTGCGCTGCAAAAGGCGCTCGCCTACGCGCTCGCCAAATTGCCAATCCCAAAGATGATGAGTTACCAGCGGGCCGACGGCTGGGACACGGTACATTTCGTGCGCCCGGCGCACAAGTTGATCGCACTGCACGGCGCGGACGTGGTGCCGGTATCGGCGCTGGGCTTGGCCGCCGGGCGCACAACACACGGTCATCGCTTCGAGGCGTTGATCGATCCGATTCAAATCCGCGACGCCGACAGCTATTGCGGGCAACTCGAAACAGAGGGTGCCGTAATTGCCGGCTTCGGCGCGCGCCGTGCCGCGATAGCGCAGCAACTAGCCGCTGCCGCCGCGCGCGCCGGTGGCGGTCTCAAAGTGATCGATGACGACGCCCTGCTCGATGAAGTCACCGGATTGGTAGAGCGCCCCAAGGTGCTGGCCGCCCGCTTCGAGCCTGAGTTTCTCGAGGTGCCGCAGGAATGCCTGATCCTCACCATGAAGGCGAACCAGAAGTATTTTCCGCTCCTCGACGATAGCGGGCGCCTCACCAATCAGTTCCTGATCGTGAGCAACATCAACCCCGTGGACCCTGCGGCTGTGATCGGCGGCAATGAGCGCGTGGTACGTCCGCGCCTGGCCGATGCCAAGTTCTTTTTCGACCAGGACCGCAAGAAGCGGCTCGACCAGCGGGTCGCCGGTCTGGCGCGCGTGGTGTATCACAACCGCATCGGCACACAGGGCGAGCGCAGTGAGCGTGTGCGCGCAATCGCACGCGACATCGGCATGCTGCTCGGCGGTGAAGTGCTGGCCGCGCAGGCCGATCAGGCGGCCCGGCTGGCCAAGGCCGATCTGCTGACCGACATGGTGGGGGAGTTTCCCGAACTGCAGGGCATCATGGGCGGCTACTACGCGCGACATGACGGTCTTTCACCGGCAGTGGCCGAAGCCATCGAGGATCACTACAAGCCGCGCTTCGCCGGAGACAGTCTGCCGCGCAATCCGGCAGGCCTTGCCACTGCCCTGGCCGACAAGTTGGAAACCTTGACTGGACTATTCGGCATCGGCGAGAAACCCGGCGGCGACAAGGATCCTTTCGCCTTGCGTCGCCATGCGCTGGGAGTGATTCGCATGCTCATCGAAGCCGGGCTCGCACTGTGCCTTGGCGATCTGGTGCAGCGCGCCGCCGAAGTCACCGGCAATGCGGTTGCCAGCGGCAACCCGCTGGCGACCCGGCTGGCGGTACTCGACTTCATTTATGAACGACTGGCCAATCAGTTGCGCGAACAAGGCTACTCGGCCAGCGAGGTCGATGCGGTGCTGGCACTCAAGCCCGATACCCTGTGCGAGGTGCCGCGCCTGCTTGCAGCGGTACGCACATTCGCCGCGATGCCTGAAGCGCCGTCACTGGCAGCGGCCAACAAGCGGGTGGGCAACATCCTCAAGAAGGCCGATGGTGCCAGCGCTCCGACCATGCGCGCCGAACTGCTGGTCGAACCCGCTGAAATAGCCCTGGCCGCGGCGCTGGGGCGCGTCGCGCCAGCCGCCGATCAAGCCTTCGCCAGCGGCGACTATGCCGGCTCGCTCAAGTCACTGGCTGCGCTCAAGGCGCCGGTTGACGCATTCTTCGAGCAGGTGATGGTCAACGCCCCTGATCCCTCCTTGCGCGCCAACCGCCTGGGCCTTTTGGCGACGCTGCACGCGGCGATGAACCGGGTGGCCGACCTCTCCAGGCTGGCCGCATGACGAACAGCCGCGTGATCACCCGCGCCGCGAGCGGGGTCTGAAATGCCGAAGTTCATCATTCTCGACCGCGACGGCGTGATCAACGAAGACAGCGATGTCTACGTGAAGAGCGCGGCCGAGTGGCACCCGCTGCAGGGTTCCGCCGAAGCCATCGCCCGACTCAATCACCAGGGCTATCGCGCCGTGGTGGCGACCAATCAGTCGGGCATTGGACGCGGCCTCTTCGATACCGCCACCCTCAACCTGATGCATGCCAAGATGCATCGCGTGGTGGCGTTGGCAGGCGGGCGCATCGACGCGGTGTTTTTTTGCCCGCACAAGAATGATGACCATTGCGCGTGCCGCAAACCCAAACCCGGCATGTACCTGGAAATCGCGCGCCGCTTTAGCCGCGACTTGACCGGCGTGCCGGCGGTCGGTGACTCACTGCGCGACCTGGTGGCCGCCAGCGCCGTCGGGTGCCAGCCGGTGTTGGTCAGAACCGGCAAGGGCATGCGCACCGTGGCCGCCGGCGGCCTGCCGCCCGACACGCTGATTTTCGACGATCTGGCGGCGGTCGCCGCGCACTACTGCGGTTAAGCGAAAGCCAGGCCCGAACCCATGCTGCTCCTGCGTAGCCTTGCCTTCCTGCTGTTCCTGTTCATCACGGTCGCGCCGTGGGGCACGCTGTCCTGCCTGGCGTTTCCGTTTCGCCAGCCACGCCGCTTCCTGATGATCGCCAAATGGACCGACATCGCGATCTGGGGTGCGAAGCACATCGTCGGCATCGACTACAGGGTGATCGGGCGCGAGAACGTGCCCGACCGCGCCAAACACGGCGGAGTGATTTTCCTGTCCAAGCATCAGTCGCGCTACGAGACCCTGCTGTTTCGCAGCCTGTTCCGCCGCATGTGCTATGTGTACAAGCGCGAACTGCACTGGGTACCGTTTTTCGGCTGGGGCATTTACCTGTGCAGCATGATTCCGATCAACCGTGCACGCGGCCGTGCGTCGCTCGACCAGGTGGCCGATGTCGGTGGCCGCAAACTCCACGAGGGCTGGTACATGATCCTGTTCCCCGAAGGCACACGGGTCGACCCCGGCAAGCAGCGCCGCTACAAACTTGGCGGCACCCACCTTTCGGTCGCCACCGGTGTGCCGGTGGTGCCGATCGCGCACAATGCCGGCGACTTCTGGCCGCGCGGCCAATGGATCAAGAAACCGGGCATGGTCACGGTGTCGATCGGTCCGCCGATTTCGCCCGCAGGCCTGACCCCGGAGCAGCAGATGGCAAAGGTTGAAGCGTGGATCGAGGCCGAAATGCGGCGCCTGTTTGCGCATCAATATGCTGCCTAGCGATTCCCTGCGCCATCGCGCGGCCGTTCGCCCGTTCGCCGGCGGCACGCCGGTTGACGGTTGACGCACCAGCACAGGGCACGTCATGTTTGGCCTGCTGCAACTCGAATTACCGTTTTTCGGTGCACTGCGCGACACCCGCAAGGGTCAGCGGCCGCCCGCGGCACTGCCTGAAGAACAGCACGAAATTTTCCTGCACGACCAGCGCGTGCCTTATGCGATACGGCGCTCCGTGCGCCGGCGCACACTCGGACTGACCATCGATACCCGCGGCCTGCGGGTCGCGGCCCCGGTCAAGGCACGTCACTCCGATATTGAAAGGCTGATCAACGCCAACGCACGCTGGGTGCTGGCCAAGCTCACCGAATGGCAGCAACCCGAGCATGTCGTGGCACGCGCCTGGACGCTTGGCGATCCACTGCTGTACCTGGGCAGCGCACGAACCTTGAAGGTGGCTCCGGGCAAACCGGGGCTGGCGGTGTTCGACGATTGCCTGATTCTCACCGTGCCACGACCGCACGACCAGACCGAGGCACGCATCCGCTTGCGCGCGCTGATCAAGGATCAGGCGCGTTGCCATTTCGGACTGCGCCTGGCGCACTACAGCGCGCAGTTCGGGGTAGAGGAACCGCAACTGCGCCTGACCCGCGCCGCCACCCGCTGGGGCTCATGCGCGCGCGACCGGGAAGGCAGCCATCGGGTCAGTCTCAACTGGCGCATGATCCATCTGCAGCCGCGGCTGATCGACTACGTGGTGGCCCACGAAGTGGCGCACATGAAACACATGCATCACGGACCGCGTTTCTGGGCCGCTGTTGCGCGCCTGTATCCCGAATACGAGGCGGCACGCGAGGAGATGCGCCGGATCTCGATTTTGCTGCCGGAACTGTGAAACAAGCGATGGAAGCTGCCGTCGGCGCCGTCTCAGGGTGTTTGCAAATACACAGCGCCTGGTCGCCAGCGGCACGCCCCCACAACCCAAGCGGGCCACCTTCCTATCCGGTGATCCCGCTTTTCATTTACGCTATCGGTCATGCGGTCGCATCAGGCGGCCGCGGCAACGGAGAAACATCATGAAAATGCTTCACACCATGCTGCGCGTCGGCGATCTGCAACGCTCGATCAAGTTCTATACAGATGTGATGGGCATGCAGTTGCTGCGCCAGACCGACCGCCCCGACCAGAAGTATTCCCTGGCCTTCGTGGGCTACGACAGCGAAGACAAGAGCACTGTTCTGGAGCTGACCTACAACTACGGGGTGGACCAATACGACATGGGCGGCGCCTTCGGTCACATCGCCATCGGCGTTACGGATTGCTACGCGGCCTGTGCCAGGATCCGCGCACAAGGCGGCAATGTCACGCGCGACGCCGGGCCGGTCAAGGGCGGAAGCACCGTGATCGCCTTCGTGACCGATCCGGACGGCTACAAAATCGAACTGATCCAGGCCCGCTGATCGATCTGCGAAAGACACGGCAACCATGGGACTTCTGGACGATCTGAAGCGCCAGGCGGGACAGCTGGAGGCGCACCGCACCGCGCAGGCGCGCAGCCTTGGCGAATCGGTGCTGCAGGTAGACGATGCCATGCACCACGCTTTTCTTTACCTCAACGATCTGGTCAAGCAGTTGAACGTGCTGAACCTGCCGAGCCCGCGCACCTTCGATGTCGAGCCCGGCGTGCGCTTTGAAGGCCTGCGCCTGACCGACTTTTTTATCGATTTCCGGAAAAGGATGATGCTCGACCGCGAGCGCTATAACTTCATCAATCTGAGCTTCCAGCAGAAGTCGCCGGAAACCATCAGTGTGCGCAAGGAGTTGCCACCCAACATCACGCGCTTCGAGGACAACCTGCGGCGCGCCGGCGCCACCTTCGAAATGAACGAAATCCGCAACCTGCGCCACATGGTCACGCATGCCGATTTCAACATTCAGTGCATGCTGCGCGCGAGCATTCGCATCAGCGCGGAGCACGACGCCTGCAACCTGCGCTTCACCATCCGCAA
>JAYTDE010000789.1:0-5199 GCA_043736195.1 Burkholderiales bacterium
GCAGTTGAGACCGATTGCGGGCTTACCCGCCGCGCCGGCCAGGCAGGGCGGCCTGCGATGAACGTCCTCCCCGAGACCGTCCCGGACGACACACCGCGCCTGACGACGCGCTCGATCCGCAGTTTCGTGTTGCGCCAGGGGCGCATGTCGCCCGCGCAGGTGCGCGCCTACGATGAACTGATGCCGCGTCTGGGCATCAACTACCGCGCCCTGCCCCTCGATTTCGCGCAAGCATTCGGGCGCCAGGCGCCAGTGGTCCTGGAAATCGGTTTCGGCATGGGCGAAACCACCGCACGCATCGCCGAAGCACTCCCTGCGACCAACTTTCTCGGGCTTGAGGTACATGCGCCAGGTGTCGGCGCGCTCTTGAAGCTTGTCGAGGCGAAGAAACTCGCCAACGTTCGCGTGATCCGGCACGACGCGGTCGAAGTGGTGCAGAACATGATCGCACCGGCAAGCCTGGCGGGAATTCACGTGTTCTTTCCCGATCCGTGGCCGAAGGCCCGGCATCACAAGCGGCGGCTCATCCAGAGCGATTTTGTCGCGCTTCTGGCCAGCTGCCTGGCGCCGGGCGGGTATCTGCATTGCGCCACCGACTGGGAAGAGTACGCACAGCAAATGCTGGAGGTGCTGTCCGCGGAACCGCAGTTGATCAACACCGCCGTTGGCTTTGCCGCCAAACCCGACTATCGGCCATTGACCAAATTCGAGGCGCGCGGCCTGAAGCTGGGCCATGGCGTGCGCGATGTAATTTTTTGTCGCGCTCCCGCGGCTCAGGTTGCACAGCTTTGCGTGCAAGCATGATGCCTCGTCTATTCAGTTCAATGGCCCGCGCGCCGCTTGCACCAATCCCTGCTCCGCGGACGTGTTCCGTATTCCCCATGCCCCGATCCGGACCATCAAGCGGGCACAACAAAAAAGGCACCAGAATGCGCTCACTTCTCCGCATTTCAATTCTCTCGCTAGCCGTGCTCGCAGCGACGCCGGCGATCGCCCAGCTAAGGGCACCGGCTCCACCGCCGGGCGCGGCCGCGAACCCACCGCAAGAGGCTCCTGCCGCGGCTCAAGCACCAAGCGGGGCCCCGCAGGTGGATCCGTTGTCGCGCGAATTCCGCGATTGCATCCAGAAAGCCCAGGCCGCGATGCAGGCGAAGAATGCCGAAGATCTGGGCTTGATCCGCAATTGTCTGACCGGCGAGGTCAAGCGCCAGGAAGCACGTTTCTCCCAGCATGTATCCAAACTCACCACCGCGCTGGCGCCCGCGGAAAAAAAGAAGCTCGACGCGGCCAACAGCGCCTGGCGCCGCTACCGCGACGCCAATTGCGCGTTCTACGGCGACCCGGCCGGCGTGCCGCCGCTGGCCGTGACCAACGCCGAATGCACCCTCAAATTCACTGTTGACCGCACGCTCGAACTCGAACGGCTGACGATGGTGGTGGCGCAGCGGGAACAGGCAAAAGCAGCTGCGCCTGCCGACGCCAGGAAGTGAATCGCTCCGAAAGCAGTTTCAGGACGACCAGTTGACCCAGCTGAAGTGCGAGGTGAGAAGCACCAGGGCGCCGAACACGATGCGATACCATGCAAAGGGCTTGAAGTCGTGGGTCGAAACGAAGCGGATCAACCAGCGCACGCACACGAACGCGCTGGCGAATGCCGAGACGAAGCCGACCATCCACATGCCAAGGTCATCCGCCGACAGCAGGTGGCGCTCCTTGTAGAGCGAGTAGACCGATGCCGCCACCAAGGTCGGCACGGCGAGAAAAAAGGAAAACTCGGTCGCCGCCTTGCGCGACAGGCCGAACAGCATGCCGCCGATGATGGTGGCACCTGAACGGCTGGTGCCGGGCAGCAATGCGAAGGTCTGCGCAATGCCCAGCTTCAAGGCATCCAGCGCATGCATGTCGTCGACCTCGGCGACCCGCACCGCGCGCGGCGAGCGGCCACTGCGCTCGACCCACAAAATCACCAGACCGCCCAGAATGAAGGTGATGGCGACGGTGGTCGCATTGAAAAGGTGTGCCTTGATCACCTTGTTGAATGCCAGGCCCAGCACAGCCAGCGGCATGAAAGCGATCGCCAGATTGAACCAGAAGCGGCGCGCACGTTCATGCGTGCCAAACTCGGTGACGGCAGCCCAAAGTCGCTGGCGGTATTCGATGCAGACTGCAAGGATGGCGCCGCTCTGGATCACAATTTCGAACAGCTTGGCCTTGTCGCCCACGAAGCCAAGCAATTGGCCGGCGAGAATCAGATGGCCGGTGGAAGAGATCGGCAAAAACTCGGTCAGGCCTTCGACGACCCCGAGGATCGCCGCCTTGATCAGCAGTGCAATGTCCATTGAGCGATTTTAACCGTCGGGCCCGCATCCAAGTTCGGTCCGCGACAGTACAAGTCCGGAAGCATGGCCCGGGCGGCGATCGCCGCGGACCCGCCACTTTCGACGCCGGCGTGAAATTTTCGGACACCAGCCAGGCTTGGAGTCAAGCTCGCCGCGCTGCCAGCTATTGTTTACAACTACCCGGGAAAAATACCATGACTTCTCGCCGCCAGTTCATGCTCAGCACCGCATCACTCGCCAGCGCGTGCGCCTGGCTTGATCCTTCGCGTGCGTCGGCACAAGGCCTGAGCAACCTGATCGAACTTACAGGTGATGTTCAGGTGAACGGTCGCAGACTGACGCCGGGCGGCGTTATCCAGACCGGCGACCGGGTGCAAACCGGCCCTTCCAGTACCTGCGGCTTCACTGTCGGACGCGACGCCTTCCTGCTGCGCCCCAATACCGACTTGACGCTCACCCGCGGCCCGTCTCTTTTCATCATTGATGGGGCTCGTCTCTTGACCGGGGCGATGGCCAGTGTGTTCGGCCGCAGCGATCGGCCGCGTAGCGTCATTTCACGAACCGTCACCGCCGGCATTCGCGGCACCGGTTTCTATGTCGAGACGCGTCCGGACTCCACCTATTTCTGCACCTGTTTCGGCAGCATCAACCTGGCATCCGCAGCGGGCGATAGCGAATTGATTACCGCGACACGACACGCCGCGCGGCGTGTTTTGGCCAATCCCGTTGCCGGAAAGACCATTGAGACAGCTCCCTTCGAGAACCACGAAGATGTCGAACTCGATCGCCTCGCGATACTGGTCGGGCAACGCTCACCCTGGTATCGCCGCTGAACAAAGCCGCCGCGCGAAGAGAGGGACCGGGTCGCGTAATTCACTCATACCGCAGCGCTTCGATCGGCAGCAGCTTCGACGCCTTGCGCGCCGAGGCTTCACGCTCCGCCGCGCACCGCTTCGCCGACCTCGGCGATGTCACTCATACCGCAGCGCTTCGATCGGCAGCAGCTTCGACGCCTTGCGCGCCGGATAGAACCCGAAAAACACCCCGATAGCGGCTGCGAAGCCGACCGCGAGGAGCACCGCATCGGGGTCGATCTCGACGCGCCAGCCGGCGAAGTTGCCGATCGCCAACGAGCCGCCGAAGCCCAGCGCCACGCCGAGCAGGCCGCCGATCAGCGCCAGGGTCACCGCTTCGACCAGGAACTGGGTGAGGATGTCGCGCGCACGCGCCCCCACCGCCATGCGCAATCCGATCTCGCGGGTGCGCTCGGTCACCGACACCAGCATGATGTTCATGATGCCGATGCCGCCCACCAGAAGCGAAACGCCGGCCACCGCGGCCAGCAGCAGTGCCAGAATCTTCGATGAGGCTTCCTGTGCCTGCAGTATCTCGGTCAGGTTGCGAATGGTGAAGGTGTCATCCTGGTTTTGCTGCAGTCGGTGCCGCTGGCGCATCAGGGAGCGGATTTTTTCCTCGGCCTCGGCCATCGAGGCACCGTCGCGGGTCTTCACCGACATGCTGCCGATGCGCCGTTGCTTGCCGGCCTGGTTGCCGAACAGGCGATTGCGCGCGGTCGACAGCGGCACGAACACCACATCGTCCTGGTCGCTGCCGAGCATGCTCTGGCCCTTCTTGGCCAATACGCCGATCACCGTGAACGGCACCTGCTTGACGCGGATGGTCTGTCCGATGGCTTCCTCGGGCAAAGCGTTCTCGCCGAACAGTTTGGCCAGCACGCTTTGGCCGATGATCGCCACCTTGCCGGCGCCACTCAGTTCCGGCCCTTCGAAGTCACGCCCGGTCGCGAGCGGCCATTCGCGCGCCTCGAAATAGTCGTTGTTGATGCCGTAGAAGGTGGTGAACCAGTTGCTGTTGCCGAAGATCACCTGGCCGGAGCCGCGCATCGAGGGTGCGGCCACCTGTACCTCCGGCACTTCGCGCACGATCGCCGCGGCATCGTCCTCGGTCAGCGACTGGGTGCTGCCGGCGCCGCCACGCGCGCCGGAGGCGGTGGTGGAGCCGGGGAAGATGATCATGATGTTGCTGCCCAGCGACTTGATCTGCTCTTCCACCCGCGCCTGCGCGCCGTTGCCCACCGCCAGCATGGTGATGACCGCGCCGACACCGATGATGATGCCCAGCATGGTGAGTGTGGAACGCAGCTTGTTGACACGCAGCGCGTTGAGCGCGATGCGCAGGGTGGACCAGAGATTCATGCCGGACTCCTTTCACGGGCGTCGACTGCTACGTTGCCACGGTCTTCAACCACCCGCCCGTCGCGAAAATGGATCACCCGCCGGGCGAACGCCGCGACATCGGCCTCGTGGGTCACCAGCACCACGGTGATGCCCTCGCGATTAAGGTCCTGCAACAGCACCATCACCTCAACGCTGGTTCTTGAGTCGAGCGCGCCGGTTGGCTCGTCGGCCAGGATCAGAAGCGGATCGTTGACCAGGGCGCGGGCGATCGCCACGCGCTGCTGCTGACCGCCGGAAAGCTGGTTGGGCTGATGATCGGCGCGATTGGCCAGGCCCACTTGCGCCAGGCGCCGGGTCGCCTTCGCCGTGCGCTCCGCCCTGGAAAGCGTGGTGTACAAGAGCGGCAGTTCGACATTGTCCTGGGCCGTGGTGCGCGGCAGGAGGTTGAACTGCTGGAACACGAACCCGATGCGCTGATTGCGAATGCGTGCCAGTGCATCGCCCGAAAGCTTGGCCACATTTTCACCCGCCAGCAGGTAATCGCCGGCACTCGGGCCGTCGAGGCAGCCGATCAGGTTCATGAAAGTGGACTTGCCGGAGCCGGACGGGCCCATCACAGCCACGAATTCGCCTTCTTCGATGGTCAGCGTGACGCCGTCTAG
>JAYTDE010000790.1:0-5262 GCA_043736195.1 Burkholderiales bacterium
CGGGCGCGATCCGGATGACTGGAAACCGATGTCGGATATTGGAACCGGTGTATGCGAGATTCGCATCCGTGATTCGGGCAGCGCGTATCGCGTGATCTACGTTGCGAAATTCGCCGCTGCAGTTTACGTCCTGCATGCATTCCAGAAGAAATCGCAGAAGACCTCGCGTCCGGATCTTGATCTGGCGCAGCAGCGTTACCGGATTGCAAGAGAACTTGGCGAAGGAGAAAATCGTGTCCGGGAAAGTGACTGATTCGAGTGGCAACATCTTTTTGGATCTGGGGTTTCCGGCACACGAGGCGACGGTCATGCTGCTTCGCGCGAGGCTGGCGGAGGCATTGCGCGAATGGATGGACCGTGAGGGGTTGACACAGGTGCAAGCCTCGAAGCGCTTGGGTATCGCACAACCCCGCGTGTCGGAAATTGCCCGCGGCAAAGTCGAATTGTTGTCACTGGACTACCTGGCGGGCCTGTGCGCCAAGGCAGGTTTCCGGCTGGATTTGAAACTCGCGGCGTGACGGATTCGTCCATGGTTGGCGCGCCTGCGCCGAACCAGGGCCCCAAGCATCGATTTCGCGACTTGCAGCCATCGCGTGTGCGAGCCAAGACCGCGCAATGACGTTGCCACGCACCGGCGACTGCGGTAGATTGATCGAACCTTGGCCAACCATCCGGCAGCGGTGGGGATCACCCCTGGCGAGGAATCCGAAAATGCAGATGAAAAAGCGTACCGCTTTCCTGACGATCACCGGAACGTCCGCATGAAGAAATATCCACCCCCCCCGACGCGCAAGCTCTACACCTCGGAACTGGATATCCCCGAGGAGCACGTCGACGCCTTCGTCAACTGGTACGCCTTCCGTCATGCGCCGGACATCTACCAGATCGGCTTCGATGTCTGCACCTCCTACCGCGGCATCGCGGGCGACATGATGATCATGGACCTGTACGAGATCGACAGCGTCGACATCTTCGACACACCGCAGTACCGCGGCATCGCGCAGTCCGATCCGTATTCGGCAGCCATCCTGGCACACCGCGGCAACAAGGCGCATACCATCTATTCGCAGCTGTTTGTCGCTCCCGAACCGGTCGACACCCGCGCGCTGCTCAATGCCGACTGGATCGGCGTCCTGCGATTCGAATTCTCCGATGCCGACAGAAACGCGCTATTGGACTACCTGGACGCGGGTGAGGCCGAGCGCATCCTGTTGGCCGGTGCCAAGCGCGTGCGCCTGGCCGTGCGCACCAAGGGCGGGCCGAAACACGTATCGAGCCGCCCGTCCTGCATGCTGCTTACCGAATGGCCCGAGCAACCCGTGATCGCGGATATCGGCGCACGCCTGGGTGCACGCTTCGGGCCGCTGGTTGGCGAGCAGTCGTTCTTTGTCGGCTACCGGCTCTATCCGTGGCCGGATCGCAAAGACGTCGTGCCGCGTCCGTGACAGAACGCACTACGCAAACCTTCGATGAAGGAGTAATCATGAACTTCCTCAAGCAACTGCAACCGGCGCTGCTCGCGCTTGCGGCTACGCTTGCCCTGCCCTGGGCCGCTTCTGCACAGGAATTCCCGGACCGCCCGATTCGCCTGGTGGTGCCATACCCGCCCGGCGGGCAATCCGACATTTTCGCGCGCCTGATCGCCGAAGGAATGAAGCAGCACTTCGACCGCCAGGTCAATGTCGAGAACCGCGCGGGCGCCGGCACCACGCTGGGGGCCAATGTGGTCGCAACCTCCGCGCCCGACGGTTACACCATCCTGCTGGCCGCCGCCAGCGCCACCGCGATCGCGCCGCTCACGTTGAAGAGCGTGAGCTTTGATCCGAAGCGCATCGTGCCGATCACACTGGTGGCCAGGGTCCCTTACGTCCTGGTGGCCTCGAAAAAATTCGCCCCCAACAGCATGGCCGAGTTCATAGCGTACGCCCGTGCCAATCCGGGCAAGGTGAACTGGGCCACCCACGGCATGGGCGCCGCGCAGCACCTCACCGGCGAAATGTTCGCCCGCGCCGCCGGCATCAACATCACCGCCATCCATTACCAGGGCAGTACGCCGGGCACAGTCGACATGGTGGGCGGCCGTGTCGACATCATGTTCGACGGCGCCGGCACCGGCTTGGCCAACGTCAAATCGGGGCAGTTGAAAGCGATCGCCATGGGCAGCGACCAGCGCGCACCCTCCGCGCCGGACCTTCCCACCTGGAAGGAAGCGGGCGTGCCAGCCTCCGCTTACACCTGGTACGGCATGTTCGCCCCCACCGGCACGCCGATGCCGGTGATGGAACGGCTGCACACCGCGATCACCACGGCCATCAACAGCAAGGCCTACAAGGACCGCATGGCGCAGGCGGAAGGCGAGATCCCTGCGATGACAATCGCGGAGACCAGGAAATTCGTCGACGACGATAGCGTGATGTGGGGCAACCTGATCCGCTCCCTGAACCTGAAGCTCGACCAGTAAACCCGCCTGCAACCGCTGCAGCACCACCCGCCTAGATCGGGTCGAGCGGGAAAATCGGCCGGCGCACCCGCCTGAAGTCGAGCATGCCGTAGTCGGAAGTGCATACGCCAACGCCGGCGCATTCGACGACGCCGCGCGCGATAGCCGCAAAACCGGCGCGCCAGTGCACGCGGCTTTTCAGCATCAGAAAGCGCTTGGCTTCCGGGTCGATGCCAAGCGAGGTGAAACAGGCGTAGTCATTCGGCTCCTGCTGATTCGAGACTACGACAATCTCGACCCGCCCGGTATCGAGCACTACCGTGGGGCCCATGTCGTACAGCACGCCACGGCTCATCGGCCCGCGGTTGCGGAAGCGCCCGTCCGAAATCAGCTTGACCCGGCCGGTGACCGTGCGCGGCACGCCCTTCATGCCGATGGCCGGCATGTCAAGCTTGCCGCCTAAGGCCAGCGTGACCTCGGAACGCACGCCAGCACGGATCATTGTCCGCACCGCCTGCGGATCGTAAATCGCGAAGGCGGCAACATTTTCAAGTCCCGCATCGAGAATGCCGCCGAGCACCGCCATGCTGTCCATGGTTCCGCCCGAGGCGGCGTTGTCGTAGTGGTCGAGCAGCACCACCGGGCCTGCGTCGAATCCGCTCGCCCGCGCGATCGAACCCTCCAGCGGTTCGACCTGATAGACAAAATCCTGGCGCGCACGCCATGCCATGTCGAGCAGTTCGTCGCACCAGCGGCGCGCCAGCGCGGCGTCGCCATCGGTCACCACCACTGCCGACAGACCCGCATCCGGAATATCCGCATGCGGGAAGCCCGCGAACACCGACGCCGCCAGCGCGCCCTCGCGCTCCATCGCGCGACAACGCGCCTGCAGTTCGCGATTGGGCGCATCCTCGCTCGCCTGGCGCATCACATGCGGCAACATCGGCCGCCGGCCCCAGGCCATCGCGGGCGCCGCCTTGCCGGCGAGCCGGGCCAGCAGCGCCTTGCCCGCGCGCATGCCGGTCTCGTGAATGTCGATGTGCGGGTAGGTGTGATAGCCGGCGATCACGGTGGCGTGCTCGACCATCCGCGCGGAAAGGTTGGTGTGCATGTCGAGCGCGACGCCGATCGGCAGCGCAGGCGCGAGTCGGCGGATGCGCGCCAGCAGTTCGCCCTCACCGTCGTCGAAGCTTTGCGTGACCATGGCGCCGTGCAGGTCGAGCAGGACGGCGTCGCATCCGCGCGCCACCGCGTCGCAGATCTTCCCGGCCATGGTCTCGAACGCGGCGTCTTCGACCGGTCCGCTGGGCCAGGCCGTGGCAGCCACCGGGATCACCATCTCGGCGCCGGCGGCTTGGGCCAGGTCGAAAAAAGCGGCGATCGCCGAATCGGTGCCCTTGAACGCGGCGACTGCCGCTGCCCCCTCCAGGGGCATGCCCCCGCCGCGCGCAAAACGCGCCAGCGGCGTGGCCACCGGGGAGAAAGTGTTGGTCTCATGCTTCATCTGGGCAATCACGATTTTCATCGGCGTCTCGCTTTACGTTGGCAAACCACTCTGGATGCAACTCAGGCCGGCTTGCGCTTGCCCGCGTCGGCCGGCCGTTTCGCGGGAAGCTTGGCTTCTCCCGCCGGTACGTGCTTGACCAGACCCGCCATGGGTGAAGCGCCAATGCGCGCCAGCACCATGGCGCGGATGTGCTTTTCAAACTGCGCCGCGGCGCGCGATCGCGGACGCTCGCGCGCCCGGATAATGCGCAGGCGATTCTGGAACGCGGGGCGAAACGGCACGCCCACCAGCGTCGGACGGCCGGCGGCGATCAGCAGAAACGGGTCCATCACGGCCAGGCCCGCGCCCGCCTCGACCAGATCCAAGGCCTGCTGCGACTGGTTGATCACGATATCCACATCGCGCCGCTCGCCTGCCGCGCGCAAGGCCTGTCGCACCAGGGCGCCGATCGAGGTGTCCTCGCGGTAGCAGATCAGGCGCTCGCGCAACAGGTCGCGCGCGCTCACGCTTCTGCGCTGCGCGAGCGGGTGATTCGCCAGCATCACGCACACCCCTTCGGCCTCGCAGATGACTTCGCCGTCGAGGTAGGGATTGTCGGTGGGCTGGTGCACGACACCGAAGTCGGCGCGGCTTTCGGCAACCCGGTCGGCGATCATCGCGGTGGGCAGGATCATCACCTCGACGCGGATGTTGGGCCGCTCGCGGGCGAACCGCACCAGCGCGGGGGTGATGAAGGCATGCGCCACCGACCCCGGCGCGGCCACCGTCACGCTGCCCGCATGGCCCTCGCGCAACTGCCGGATGTGCGAGGCGATGCCGTCGAGATCGCCACGCACCCGCTCCACCAGGGGCAGCAGGGTTTCGGCTTCCGGGCTCGGGAACACCCGCCCGCGCACGCGCCGAAACAGCACGAATCCGGCCGCCTCTTCGGCCAGGCGCAGCGACTTGCTGATCGCCGGCTGCGAAACATCGAGCGCGCGCGCGGCCTGGCCGATCGAGCCGGCGCGCATCACGGCTTCGAACACCTCAAGCTGGCGCAGATTCATTGATAACCGCGAGTTTCAGTCATGGATACCTTGAGTATAGCCACTGCTTTGCATAATGGCGCAACCCTCGCGTATCCGGAGCGATCTTGACCAGTATCGGTGTGGACATCGGCGGCACTTTCACCGACGTGGTGGCGATCGACGCCGCCGGGGGCTTGCGCATCGCCAAGCTGCCCTCGACCCGCGCCGATCCAAGCGCCGCGGTGCGCCCCGTGCTCAATCGCCTGCTGCCGGAATGGCGGATCGCGCCCGCTGCGGTCACCTGCTTT
>JAYTDE010000791.1:0-3555 GCA_043736195.1 Burkholderiales bacterium
CCCGCGGGTGGAATCGATCCTCTCCGAGACCTACGGCATCATGGTCTACCAGGAGCAGGTGATGCAGATGGCGCAGATCGTCGGCGGCTATTCGCTGGGCGGCGCCGATCTGCTGCGCCGCGCGATGGGCAAGAAAAACGCCGAGGAAATGGCGCAACACCGCCAGATCTACCGCGACGGCGCCGCCGGGAATGGCTTGCCTGTCGAGACTGCCGACGAGATCTTCGACCTGATGGAAAAATTCGCCGGCTACGGCTTCAACAAGTCGCATGCCGCCGCCTATGCACTGCTGGCCTATCACACCGCCTATCTGAAGGCGCATCACCCGGCGGCGTTCTACGCGGCCAACATGTCGGCCACCATGGACGACACCGACAAGGTGCAGATCCTGGCGGCCGACGCGCGCGCCAATGGTGTCACCATCCTGGCACCGGACGTGAACTTGGCCGAGTACCGCTTTCGCCCGGTGGACCCAAGCACTCTGCGCTACGGCCTGGGCGGCATCAAGGGCAGTGGCGAAGCGGCGATCGCATCGATCGTCAAGGCGCGCAGCGAGTCGCCATTCACTAGCCTGTTCGATTTTTGCCGGCGCGTCGACAAGCGCTTAGTCAACCGCCGCACCATTGAATCGATGGTGCGCGCTGGCGCCTTCGACAGCATCGAAAAAGATCGAGCAGCCCTGTTCGCCTCGGTCGGCATCGCCATGGAAGCGGCGGAGCAGGCCGAGCAGAGTGCCTCGCAAGTAAGCCTGTTTGGCGGCACCGACGAGGCCGCGCGCGAGCCCGAACTCCTGCACACGCTCAAATGGTCCATGCGCGATCGCCTGCTCAACGAAAAACTGGCGCTCGGCTACTTTTTCTCCGGCCACCTGTTCGACGCCTATGCCGGCGAAGTGCGGCGCATGGTGAAAACACCGCTATCCGCGGTGCAGCCACGCGATGATGCGCAGTTGCTGGCAGGTGTGGTGGCGCAGTTGCGCACCGCCATGACCCGGCGCGGCAAGCTGATCATCCTGGAACTCGACGACGGCAGCGCCAAGATAGAAGTCACCCTGTTCCAGGAACTGTTCGATGCACACCGCGACATCTTGAAGCCTGACGAACTGCTGGTGATCGCCGGCCGCGTGCGCGACGACCGCTTCTCCGGCGGTGTGCGCATCGCAGCCGAACGCATCATGAACCTCTCCGACATGCGCCGCACCCATGGCCGCGGCCTCAAGCTCTCGATGAACGGCCAGGCCAGCACCAAAAAGCTGATGGACCTGCTGGGCCCGTATCGCAACGGCCCCTGCCCGGTATCGATCGACTACGACAATGGGCAGGCGCGCTGCAATATCGACCTGCCCGACGACTGGCGCGTCACCCCGCGCGACGAGTTGCTCAAGGTACTGCGCGACTGGCTCACGCCGGCCGGCGCGGAAATCCTCTATTGAGCGCGCCGACCGAAAGCCTGGTGCGGTCCGACGCCGCTGATCTGTCGCAAGTGCGACGCGCACTGGTCATCAAGCTGCGTCATCACGGCGATGTACTGCTGAGCTCCCCGGTGTTCTCGGTGTTGAAGCAGCACGCGCCGCACGTGGAGATCGACGCCCTCGTGTACACCGACACCGCCGAGATGCTGTCCGGCCACCCGGCGATCACGCGCCTGCACCTGATTGACCGGAAATGGAAAAGTGCCGGCTGGTTGACCCGGGCCGCCGCCGAATGGCAACTGTGGCGCACCCTGCGCGCGCGCGCTTACGACCTCATCATCCACTTGACCGAACAGCGGCGCGGCATGTGGCTGGCCAAGACCCTGGGCGCCGGCATCCGCGTGGCGCCGCGCGCGCGTGGCGACGACCCGATGTGGAACGAAGCCTTCAGCCACCTGTACGCGCTGCCGCGCAGCGGCAACGCGCGGCACACGGTCGAAGTCAATCTCGACGCGCTGCGACGCTTGGGGCTGGCCCCGCGCGAAGACGCGCGCGCCCTCACATTGGTACCCGGCGCCGAGGCCGAGGCCTGCGCAGCCGCGCTGCTGCGCGGGCACGGCCTGGCGGAGCGCGGCTTCATCCAGATCCACCCGGCCTCGCGCTGGATGTTCAAGACCTGGCCGGCGCAGAACACCGCGCAATTGATCGACAAGCTGGCGCAGGACGGCCATCGCATCGTCATGACCGCCGGCCCAGCGCCGGCAGAACTGGCGCTGGTGGCGGCGATCAAGGCGCATGCCCACACCCCCATCATCGACCTGGCCGGGCGCCTGACGCTCAAGGAACTGGCGGCGCTGACCGCGCGCGCACGCGCCTTCATCGGCGTCGACTCGGCGCCCATGCACATCGCCAGCGCCATGGGCACTCCGGCGCTGGCATTGTTCGGCCCGTCCGGCGAGATCGAGTGGGGGCCATGGCGCAATGCACACCGCATCGTCACCTCCACCCGCCATCCCTGCCGTCCATGCGGCAACGACGGTTGCGGTGGCAGCAAGGTCAGCGAATGCCTGACCACTCTGCCGGTGGCGCGCGTACTCGATGAAGTGCGTTCACTGCTCAACGAAGCGGCGTGAAATTAGCCATCGTCCGGCAGAAATACAACCCCTACGGGGGCGCCGAGCAGTTCATCGAGCGCGCGCTCGATGCGCTTAGCCTCACCCGCACGGTGGAACTCACCGTCATCGCGCGCCAATGGCAAGCGCGGCCCGGCGTGCATTTCATCGAGTGCGATCCCGCCTACCGCACCTCGCTTGGCCGCGACAAGTCGTTCGCCACGGCCGTCACCGCATGCCTGGGAGCGACCGGTCGCGGCTTCGACATCGTGCAGAGCCATGAACGCATACCCGGCATCATGCTGTATCGCGCCGGCGACGGCGTGCACGCCTCCTGGCTCATGCAACGCGCGCGCGCCCTGCCGGCCTTCCGCCGCTTCGCCATCGCCGCCAATCCCTATCATCGTCATGTGTTGGCCGCCGAGCGTGAAATGTTCGCCCACCCCGGCTTGCGTGCGGTGATCTGCAATTCGGTGATGGTGCGCAACGATATCGCCGCACGCTTCGGCCTTGACGCCGCCAGGCTCAAGGTCATCTATAACGGCGTCGATCTCGAGCGTTTCCACCCGCGCAATCGCGCCGCGCGCAGCGCCACCCGTGCCCTGCTTGGATTGCCGCCGGAGGCGACTGCGTTCCTTTATGCCGGCTCCGGTTTCGAGCGCAAAGGCGTGGCGCGCCTGCTGCAGGCCGCAGCCGCGGCGAGCGCCACAGCCCATGTGCTGGTGGCTGGTACCGACAAGCACCACGGCCGCTACCGCACCCTGGCCGCGCGCCTGGGCATTGCCGATCGCACGCATTTTCTGGGCTCACGCGACGACCTGCCGGCGCTTTACGGCGCTGCCGACGCCTTTGTGCTGCCCACGCTGTACGACCCGATGCCCAACGCCGCGCTGGAAGCGCTGGCCAGCGGCCTGCCGGTGGTCACGACCTTGCAGTGCGGCGCGCGGGAGCTGATCACCGCAGGCAGCAACGGCTTCGTGGTCGACGCGCTCGATGCCGATGGTCTGGCAACGGCGCTGGCCAACCTGGCTG
>JAYTDE010000792.1:0-2967 GCA_043736195.1 Burkholderiales bacterium
GTGTTCGGCCAGCCGTTTCGCCTGCGCATGATCCGCAGGGCTCTCAAGCATTGCCTTGCCCATGCGGACGCGCAGCGGGTGTGGTGGACCACGCCGGGAGATATCGCGCGCCATTGCCTGGCGTTGCCGCCAGGCATCATCCCCGGTTCCTGAGAGCTTCTATACTCGCACTCCCGCATCGCATGTGAGTATCGAATGCCGCGCCGCTGGCTCAAGCGCGTCCTGCCGGACGTTGAAAAATATCGCGACACTGCCGTGGCCCGCTTTCTCGGGCCACGTTTTTTCCATCCCGCGGTATGGCACCTGAGCCGCCGCAGCGTGGCCGGCGGGTTTGCGATCGGGCTATTTTGCGGGCTCATTCCCGGGCCCTTGCAGATGTTCGGCGGCGCCTTGTGCGCGGTCTGGCTCAAGCGCAATCTGCCGATCGCCCTGTTGACGACGTTGTACACCAACCCCTTCACCATCATCCCCCTGTATCTGCTGGCCTACCAGCTGGGCGCGTTGGTGATCGGCCCTTCGGCTGGTGCGGTACCGGTGCCGGTGTTGTCCGGCGCGTCTCCTGCGCAATGGGCGGAGTCGATCAGCGCCTGGTCGATGTCGCTTGGCAAGCCGCTGCTGATCGGCGTGCCATTGTTGGCCGCGACGCTCGCCGTGCTGGGCTACGTGGTGGTGTACGCCACCTGGAGCGTGTACCTGCGCTGGATGTGGTGCAAGCGCAAGCACGCGGCGCGGCGTTGACGCCGCCTTTGGTCAGATGTTCAATCCCGCTGCAGGCGCAACCGGAAGGCAAGTCATGAAAACCGCAGTCGTAGTCGGTGCCCTTGGTGTAGTGGGCCGTTATATCGTCGACAAGCTCGCGTCCCTGCCGGACTGGCAGGTGATCGGCTTGTCGCGCCGCAAGGGGGAGGACCGCGAGCGGGTGCGCTATGTATCGGTCGATCTGCAGAAACCTTTCGAGCCCGATTTCGGCCCGGTCAACCATGTGTTCTACGCCGCGTTCCAGGCGCCGGCCGGCAAGGCGGCCGACTACGCGGCCAACATCGCCCCCAATCGCGACATGCTGGTCAATTCGATGTCCGCCATCGAGCGCACCTCGCCCGCGCTTGAGCGCGTGGTGCTGATCACCGGCACCAAGTATTACGGCTCGCACCTGGGGCCCTTCAAGACGCCGGCCCGCGAGACCGATCCGCGCCATGCCGGCGCCAACTACTACTTCGACCAGATCGATTGGTTGACCCAATTCCAGCAAGGCAAGCGCTGGACCTGGAGCGAACTGCGCCCGCAAACCCTGTGCGGTTTCGCGCCCGGCACAGCCATGAGCATCCTGCCTGTGATCGCGGTCTACGCCGCCATCATGAAAGAGTTGGGGCGGCCGATGGCCTGGCCCGGCCAGCCCGGCTCGGGTCGCAACATCTACCAGGTGACCGACTCCGGCCACTTCGCCAACGCCGCCCTGTGGGCCGCCACCGACCCGCGCTGCGCCAACCAGGCCTACAACCTGACCAACGGCGACTACTTTCGCTGGCAAGACATCTGGCCGCGTCTGGCTGCGGTGTTCGGCATGCAGGCAGGTGAGCCATCGCCGCTGAACCTCACCGAGTTCATGGCTGACAAGGCGCCGCTGTGGGATGCGATTGTCAAGAAGTACGGTCTCAAAGCCTACCGCTTTGATGAAGTGGTGGCCTGGCCGTTCGGCGACTATGTGTTCAATACCAGCTGGGACGTGATGTCGAGCGTGACCAAGTCGCGGCTGCATGGCTTTCACGAGGTGGTCGATAGTGAAGAGATGTTCGTGCGATTGCTCACGCGCTTCCGACACGAGCGCATCGTGCCTTGAAGTTGCGTGCCATCCGCTCCCGCGTGCTTCGGGCAAACAAAGAAACTGCGCTGACCCGCAATCTGGATGGGTGTTAGTCGAAATAACTCGTGGTGTCCTGCGGAATAGCGGTTGGCGTGGCTGGCTCGGTGTGCATAGAGTGCGCCGATCGGATCGGGCTCGAACGCCTTGCGCACCTGCGCCAACGCGATTTCCTGCATCTGGTCTACCGAAATTCCAAGCCGGCGCGCGGATCGGCGCCCGGCGCATGTCCAGCCGCGCTGGTGCTGACACCGCTCGAATTGATCACGAAGATCGCCGCCCTGGTGCCGCCACCCAGGGCACATCGCCATCGCTACTACGGTGTGCTCGCACCCAATGCCTGGCTGCGGGTGGCGGTCACTTGTGGGATTCGTCAGCCCAGGGCGCACCGCGGCCCTGCTCGTCACACCCGACTCCTTGTTCAGCGCCAATGCACGCCGGATCGCTGAGTTTGCCCCCGACAATCGCATCGCCACAATGTACTGGACGCGCCAGCACGTCGAAGCCGGCGGGCTGATGAGTTACGGGCAAAACGAAAGTGTGCGTTACCACCGTGCCGCCCATTACATCGACAAGATCATCAAGGGCGCCAAACCCGCTGAACTGCTGGTGGAACAGGGCGCCAGCATCGAATGCGTGCTCAACCTCAAGACCGCCATGGCGATCGGCCTGACGATGCCGAAGGAGTTGCTGTTCCGGGCGGAAACGGTGATCGAGTGAGTAACCGCTCACGGACCTGGCCTCGAGCGTCCTCAGCCGTGCTGATGCGCGCCGATGAATTCATCGAATAGGGCGGCGGACCAAGGCTGCTATTGACCACACGTCATTCCAACAGCTTGCCCAAGCCGGTGATCGGCAAGTAAAGCATCAATGGCTTGCCGTCAAACGCGCTGAAACCGTGATGCCGGTAAAAATCTGCTGCCGCCTGGTTCTTGGCATCGACGATCAGCGCATACGCTGCGATTTGTGCAGGCGCCGTCCGCGCCAATGCGTCGGCCAGCAGCGCGGCACCCAGCCCGCGCCCGTCCATGCCGCGCGCCACCGCCAGCCGTCCCATGCGCACCGCAGGCACGGTGGGATAACGCGGCAGCTTCTTGCGCAGCGCTTCG
>JAYTDE010000793.1:0-3354 GCA_043736195.1 Burkholderiales bacterium
CACAAAGGGCCCGCGCCAAAAAAGAACGGGCCACAAAGGGCCCGTTAAGGAGGAGACTTACGCGACTGAACCGCCCAAGAGGAGGTTTGAGCGGAGACAGTCGCTGCGCGTTGCACGGCGAACTGCAATTGATACAAGGCGCTCACGAAGTATGTTGGCCGCAGGTGACACGTGTATGACCCTGGTCGGCGCCGACGCACTTACCGCTGCCCCAGCCGCACGACGCTGCCAAGCCGCGGTTTGCCGGCACAAGCACCTGGTCCCAATCGCTTTGCCGGCGCCGGCGGCATGATCCGAACGGACTATGGCTGGCGCAGGCACACGCGTGTTGGCGTCACACATGCTTACTAGACTCTTGTCGAAAATTAGGCGCAGGGCGAATGTCCTTCGCATGCAATCCATGCGTCTCAAAAGGCCAATCCGGAAGCCCATGTCCATGAAATTTTCTTCGTCCGCCGTCTCCGTGCGTGGCGCCTTGACTGCAATGCCGGCAGCGGCGGTCAACGTGGTCAACCTGGCCTACGATCGATTGGTCGGCCGCCATGCCTTGCCCGAATCCGCCCGTGTGAGGGGCCCAAGTGGCGGCCTGCTGGCGCAGGAAGTATCGGCGGTCACTTGGAACCGTGACAGCAACCGCCAGGCTTGAACGCGGCCCCTCGGGCGCGACAAGGCCGGCCCTACTGCGCATCATCGTGGCGAGCGCGGCGATCGCAGCGCTGCTCGCCTGGGCGGCCACGCCGATCGCCGACGCGCTCGTGCCCTGGTATCGCCTGCAGATCGGCTGGCTGGCTCCGGAATATCAGGTGCTGGCACTGGAAAACCAGAAGAAGCAGGCCGATACCGTGCTGGTGCTGGCGGTGAATTTCAGGCGCCCGGTGCTGGCCCAGGGCCGGCTGATCATGCCCGACCCGCGCGGGCGTGCCGAAGCCTTGACCCTGGCGTGGGCGCCGCTGCAATCAATCGCCATCGTGGTGGTCATGCTGGTCGCCTGGCCGGTGCGCCGGCCGTCCGAACATGTGTGGCGCGCCCTGGCCGGCGCGCTGCTGCTGGCCGCGCTGACCGCCTGCGACGTGCCGGTGACGCTGGTGGCGGGCATTCGAGACTTTTACGACCCCGGCGGCCTGGCGGCGCACTGGGCAGGACTGATGGCGCGCGGCGGACGCTTAGCCCTGGCGCTCGCCGGCGCGCTGGCGGTGATCGCGCTGGCCGCGCGCATGCGCCTGCCGCGCCGCGCGTCCGCTCTCGGCGTCATACTCGCCGCCACCTTGCTTGGCACGGCGATGCCGGAGGCAGGCGCGATTGTCGGCGGCGCCGCGCCGGACAGCCCGGCGGCCCGCGTCGATCCCAACACCACCACCTCGCCCTGGGCCGGGGTCGGCAGCGTGCGCGTCAACGGCGGGGTCTACTCCGGTGCGCTGATCGGGCGCCGCTATGTGCTGACCGCAGCCCACGTGGTGGCCGGCGCCGCGCCCGCCGGCCGCGCGCTGCGCCTTGATCCGTTCGGCGCATGTGCGCGCACCGCCGTGGTCGTATTGGTGCAATATGCGCCGCGTAAATTTCGCAACACCGCGACATGTGGCGCGGATGAATTTTTCAAACCCACGCTGGAGATTCCATGCCCCTCAACCGATTTTCCCCCGCACGCCGTACCATGCTCAAGCGCAGCGGTGCACTGGCTGCCACCTCCGTGGTCGGCACCCTGGGCGCGCTGCATGCACGCAACGTGCTGGCCGCCACCGGCAAGCAAACGCTGCCGGCCGTTTCACCTTATGGTGCTGTAGCCCCGGTGGGTGACCTCACCACCGGCCTGCCGCTGCTGCGGCTGCCGGCCGGCTTTTCCTACAAATCGTACGGCTGGACCGGCGACCTGATGGCCGATGGGCGACCGACCCCGAGCAGTCATGACGGCATGGCGGTGGTCGAGACCCGCCGCGTCGGCCGCAGCATGGAGCACGTGATCGTGCGCAATCACGAGCGCGGCCTGGTTGCGACAGCGGCCGCCGCCATCGACGCGCCCCACAACTATTCAACCGGCCTCATCAACGGCATCATCACCATCGGTGGTGCGGCCACGGTGCGCATTGGGCTGACCACCGTGACCAATCCGTTGCTGCCCAATCCGGCGCCGTTTGTAGGTTATGTGGCAGGCGGCACCAGCAATCTGGTGTTCCGCGACGGCAACTGGGTCAGCGCCACCTCCTCCATCGGCGGCACGCTGGGCAACTGCGCCGGCGGGCCCACCCCTTGGGGCAGCTGGCTCACCTGCGAGGAAACGCTGTTCGATTTTTTCGGAATCGGTGGCAAGAAGCACGGTTATGTGTTCGAAGCCGACGCCAATCCGCAGGACTCGATCGCCACGCCGATCGTCGAGATGGGCCGGCTTGCGCATGAAGCGGTGGCGGTCGATCCGACTACCGGCTATGTGTATGAGACCGAAGACAACCGCAACCTGTGCGGATTTTTCCGCTATGTGCCGACCGACTTGAGCGGCACGGCCGGCAGCCTGCAAAACGGCGGCAAGCTGCAGGCGGCGCGCATCAAGACCCTGGTGCGCCAGGCGGTGCCGACCTCACTCACCCAGGCCAACGACGTGGCCCTGCTCAACCCGGACATCGGCGACGAATATCAACTGGAATGGGTCGATATCGCCGATCCCGACGCCAGCCCGACAGTGGTGGCCAGCCAACCCGGCGGCGTGACGCTGGGCGTGATGGCCGGGCCGACCTTCGAAGCGCGGTCCAAAGGCTGCGCGCGCATGGCCCGCGGCGAAGGCATCTGGTATGCGGCCGGCAAGATGTTCATCGTCGATACCGCCTCGGGGCTTGACGCCAACAACCGCCCCGGCCGCGGCGAGGGCGCGGTGTGGGAGTTCAACCTGACCACCATGCACCTGCGCGCGATTTTCGTCAGCGCCAACCGCACCGTCGGCAACAACCCCGACAACGTGACGGTCAGCCCGCGCGGCGGCATCGTGCTGTGCGAAGACGGCGGCTTCGGCGATGCCGGCGCGCGACTGCTTGGCCTGAACCCGGCGGGCGAGGCCTACATGTTCTGCCTCAACAATACCAACCTGAGCGCACCGCAAATCAGCGCGGCCGGCAAGAACGTGGCGCCAGGTGATTACCGCGGGCTCGAGTTCGCCGGCGCCTGCTTCGAACCCAGTGGCCGGGTGCTGTTTGTCAGCATCCAGACGCCCGGGATCACGTTCGCGATCAGCGGACCGTGGGCGCGAGGCAATCTCTGAGCAGATAGGGATGCAGCCGGCCATTCGCACAAGAACCGATGCCCACAAAGGCTTCGAATTCGCACCTGATCCAATCACCAAGGAAAGAAACCGTGAAATCCAAGACCCTC
>JAYTDE010000794.1:0-4572 GCA_043736195.1 Burkholderiales bacterium
CCGAACAGCTCGGCCATCACCAGTGACGGATACCTGACCGCCAGGGTCGCCACCAGATCGGCCGGCGGGCCCTGCGCCAACAACTCGTCGATCAGGCCGTCGCCCAGCACCTGCATTTTCGGGATCAGGGCCTGCATGCGCCGCACGCTGAATTCGCGCGTAAAGAAACGGCGATAGCGGTCATGCTCGGGATTGTCCATGCCCACGAAGGCACGCTCGTTGCGGTCCACCGTAACCCGCGCCTCGGTGATGGTCGGAAAATCAGGATGCCCCATGCGACCACTGAAGCGGCGGTCGTCCATCAGGATGGCGCGAATTTCGGCATGACGCGTCACCACCCAGGCGCGCTTGCCATTCCACAGCGTGACCGCCAGCAACGGCCCCTGGGTACGTGCCGCCGCGTACTGCGGTGGCGGATCGAAGGGACAGGAGCGCGCGAAGGGCAGCTTTGGCGCGCACGCATCCGGGGAAATCTGCATACGAAGATTGTACCGTTGCAAGCCTGCATCGCATGCCGCCATCGGCATGCGCGTTTTGACCCGCTTCGAAATTTCTGCTTTACTCGCGCTGCCTTCAAAAAGGGGACTCCATGAACAGTTTCAATCGCTTCGCCCAAGCAATGGCCACCGGCGGCCTGCTTGCCTGCGCACTGAGCTTCGCCGCCGACCTTCCGCGCGCCAAACCCGAACAGGTCGGCTTGTCGTCCGAGCGCCTGGCGCGCATCAGCGCATTGCTCAAGGCGGATGTGGAGTCGAAGAAGATTCCGGGCGCGGTGCTGCTGGTGGCGCGTCACGGCAAGGTGGCGCATTTCGAGGCAATCGGCAAGCAGGACCCGGCCGGCAGCGCGCCGATGACGCGCGACTCGATTTTCCGCATCTATTCAATGACCAAGCCGATCACCTCGGTGGCGGCGATGATGCTGGCCGAGGAGGGCCGCATCAGTCTGGGCCAGCCGGTGTCGATGTATCTGCCGGAATTCGCCAAGATGACCGTCGGCGTGGAAAAGCCCGATGGCGACGGCAAGCCGCTGCTGGAGAGTGTAGCGGCGCGGCGCCAGATGACCATCCAGGACCTGCTGCGCCATACCTCGGGCCTGACCTATGGATTCTTCGGCCCTGGCCTGGTGAAGCAGGCCTACGTCGACGCCGGCCTCCTGATCGGTGACCCGACCAACGCCGAATTCAGTGTCGCGTTGGCCAAACTGCCGCTGGCCTACCAGCCTGGCACCACCTGGGATTACAGTCATTCGACCGATGTCCTCGGCCGCCTGATCGAGGTGGTCTCGGGCAAGACCCTTTATCAGTTCATGCGCGAACGCATTCTCGACCCGCTGGGCATGCGCGACACCAGCTTCCATGTCACCGACGCGGCGCGCCAGATGCGCCTGGCCGAGCCCTTTGCCGACGATCGCTCATTCGGCGTTGGTGCCACCATGGGTAACCCGCGCATCGCAGGCAAATGGGAGTCCGGCGGCGGCGGCATGGTCGGCACCGCGATGGACTACGCGCGCTTCCTGCAGATGCTGCTAAATCGCGGCTCGCTCGACGGCAAGCGCTATCTTGGCCCGCGCACGGTCGAGTACATGACCGCCGACCACAACGGTACGAGCATCACCCCCGGACCACTGTACCTGCCGGGCCCCGGCTATGGCTTCGGCCTCGGCGTCGCGGTACGGCGCGGCAATGGCGAATCGGCCGCCGCCGGCGCCGCCGGCGACTACTACTGGGGCGGCGCCGGCGGCACCTACATGTGGGTCGACCCGAAAAACGACATGTTCGCGGTGTTCATGATGCAGTCGCCGAAGCAGCGGGTGCACTATCGCGGGCTGCTGCGCGACATGGTGTTCGCGGCGATCGTGAAATGACGGCATTCAGGGACTGCACCATAGTCCCTGCGCTGCGCACCGCATGATCGGCCCGGATCGCCGGCAGCCTTGCTGCAACCACGATCCGGCGCCCCGCTGCCGCCTTCTACGATCGCTGCTTGCCCCGATCACGGATGACGAATTTGAAAGCAAGATCCGGAGTGCCACTGTCGTGTTTCGCCCCTAAAGTCCTACCCATGGTCTACATTTACCGGGGGTAAAAAATGAATCCAGGCACAAGCAGGAAAATTCGGGCGGCGGCAACCGTTCTTGATCCGCGCTGGGCGAGCGTGGCTGCGCGCGACCCGCTGGCCGACGGCAGTTTTTTCTACTCGGTGGCCACCACCGGCGTCTATTGCCGGCCGAGCTGTGCGGCACGTCCGGCACGCCCGGAAAACGTCGCCTTCCATGCCACCATGGCCGACGCCGAACAGGCCGGCTTCCGGCCCTGCAAGCGATGCAGACCCGGCCAGCCAAGCCTGGCGGCGATGCAGGCCGCGAAAGTCACCGCACTGTGCCGCTTCATCGAGTCAGCCGAGCAAGTGCCAACCCTGAATCAACTGGCGCAGCGCGCTGGTACCAGTCCCTATCACCTGCACCGTACGTTCAAGGCAGTCACCGGACTGACGCCGAAGGCTTATGCCGGTGCGCACCGGGCGCGGCGCCTGCGGCAGGCGCTGGCCACCGGCACGACCGTCACCGACGCCATCTACGACGCCGGCTACAACTCCGGCAGCCGGTTCTACGAACAAGCCGACCAGGTGCTCGGCATGACGCCCACGCGCTTTCGCGACGGTGGATCAGGCGCGCCGATACAGTTTGCGATCGGCGAGTGCTCGCTCGGGGCACTCTTGGTCGCACGGAGTGACCGCGGCGTCTGCGCGATCCTGCTGGGCGACGATGCGGACGCACTGGTTCGCGATTTGCAGATTCGCTTTCCGAAGGCGCGCTTGATCGCAGGCGATGCCGGGTTTGAACAATTGATGACGCGGGTGCTTGGCCTGGTTGAAGCACCACGACTCGGTCTCGACCTACCGCTCGACGTTCAGGGCACCACGTTCCAGCAGCGCGTCTGGCAGGCCTTGCGTGACATACCGCCCGGCCGCACCGCCAGTTATGCCGAAGTCGCCAGGCGCATCGGCGCGCCGACCTCGACGCGTGCCGTGGCCCAGGCATGCGCCGCCAATCCGCTCGCACTGGCGATCCCCTGCCATCGTGTGGTGAAGAGCGATGGTGCGCTGGCCGGGTACCGCTGGGGGATCGAGCGCAAGCGTGCGCTGCTCGCGCGTGAGGCCGGCCAGTGAGCGCGTCGGCAGCTAGCGCGATGCCGGCCACGGCAACACCCGCTGTTGCAGCGCGCATCGCGGCAATCGATTGGTCACAGGTGGCTATCGACCTGGATGCCTTAGGCCATGCGCTGATTCCAGGCTTGATCGACGCTTGCCAATGTGAAGCACTCGCAGCGTTGTATGCGACCGGGGATGCGCAAAAGCCGCCGCTATTCCGCAGCCGCGTGGTGATGGCACGCCATGGTTTCGGGCGCGGCGAGTACAAGTACTTCAGCTACCCGTTGCCGGACCTGGTGGCCCAGCTGCGCTTTGCGCTGTATCCGCGCCTGGCGCCGCTGGCCAATCGCTGGCACGCGGCGATGGGGCTTGACGCGCGCTTTCCACCAGACCACGAGGCATTCATCGCGCGCTGCCATCAGGCCGGGCAGCGACGACCCACGCCCCTGCTGCTGCAGTATGGGGAAGGAGACTACAACTGCCTGCACCAGGACCTGTACGGCGAACACGTCTTTCCGCTGCAGGCGGTGTTGCTGCTGTCCAGGCCCGGACACGACTTCGAAGGCGGCGAACTGGTCCTGACCGAGCAGCGCCCGCGCATGCAGTCACGCCCGATGGTGTTACCGATGCAGCAGGGCGACATGGCGCTGATCGCCGTGCATCACCGTCCTGTGAAGGGCGTGCGCGGCTTCTACCGCGTGCAGTTGCGCCACGGCGTGAGTCGCATCCGCGCCGGCAAACGCCACACCGCTGGCATCATTTTTCACGACGCCACGTAACGCAATGGCGGCCGCGCACGACGGATTCACCGCCGATTTGTTTGCGGACCAGAGACGAGCGCCTGACGACCCGCCGGCGCAACAGGTTCTGGCGCCGGGCGCTTTGTTGATGCGCGGCCTGGCCAGCCCGCAAGCACCCGGCTTGTTCGCCGACCTGCAGGCGGTCCTGGCGCTGTCGCCGCTGCGCCGAATGGTCACGCCCGGCGGCTTGCCGATGTCGGTGGCGATGAGCAATTGCGGCCCCTTGGGCTGGGTAAGCGATCGCAGCGGCTATCGCTACGAGCAGCACGACCCCGGCAACGGCCGCCCCTGGCCGCCGATGCCTTCGTCCTTCCGCGCCCTCGCGGCAGGTGCCGCCGCGCAGGCAGGTTTCGAGGCTTTCGAATCGGACGCCTGCCTGATCAATTGCTATGCACCCGGCGCCCGCCTGAGTTCGCACCAGGACCGCGACGAGCGCGACTTCAGTCAGCCGATCGTATCGGTCTCGCTCGGACTACCGGCGATTTTTTTGTTCGGTGGCAGAAACCGATCCGAAAAATCGGCTCGCATTCCGCTCGATCATGGCGACGTCATCGCCTGGGGCGGCGCGTCGCGGCTGCGTTACCACGGCGTGCTCGCATTGAAGGACGGGCAGCACCCGCTC
>JAYTDE010000795.1:0-7586 GCA_043736195.1 Burkholderiales bacterium
GCGTGCGATGTAGCGAAATACCGGGCGCGCGAGGAAATGCCCGCCGACGAGTGTGACGGCAATCACCGCCAGCGCAAAGCCCAGGCCGCCCCAGGAAAAACCCGCGGCGCCACCGGCATTGCCCAGCAATGGCAGAAGCGCCAGCATCGGAATCACCGCCAGGTCCTGAAACAACAAAATCGCGAAGCTGGCCTGGCCGCCCGCGGACCCCAGCCCGCCCCGCTCGTTGAGCGGCTGCAGCGCCAGCGCCGTGGAAGACAGGGCCAGCGCCATGCCGGCCACCAGACCCACGCGCGGGTCGACCCCCAGGGCCCAGGCCACCAGGCCGATCAGCACAATCGACCCGGCTACCTGCGAAAGCCCCAGGCTGACAAGGCGCCCGCGCATGCCCCACAGGCGCTTGGGCTCAAGTTCCAGGCCGATGACGAACAGCAGGAACACCACGCCGATCTCGGCGAAGCGCCGCACATCGTCGACATTGGCTATCAGCTTGAAGCCCCAGGGGCCGATGGCGATGCCGGCGATCAGATAGCCGGCCACCGTGCCAAGCCCCAGGCGATGCGCGACCATCACCGCGATGACCGCCGCGGCGAAGTAGATGCTGGCCTGGATCAAAAACGCGTTGCCGTGTTCCATGTATTCCCCCGGACTAAAAGCAGGATGCCACGTCAAGGCCCGCTACGCGAGCGAGCTCGCGGCCGCGCAGACAGGTCGGCTGCTTCGATGTCGCGCTCGTCGATGGGCATCGTCTACATCGGCTGGGCGTGTTCGCCCTGGCAATCAGCTTCGGTTCGCCAATGCCAACCGGATGCCGAAGGAAACAAAGACCAGTCCGATCAAACGATTGAGCCAGCGTGCGGCTACCGCACTTGCACGCCAGTGCCGCCCGGCTGCCGCCGATGAAAACACCAATACGTGGCACCAGAGCATGCCGTTGAAATTGAAGATGAATCCAAGCACTATGAAGGCGAGCGCCTTGTTCGACGCCTCCGGTGCGATGAACTGCGGTACAAATGCCAGAAAGAAAATCGCGACCTTCGGGTTCAGAACATTGGTAAGGAAACCCTGGAAAAAAATGCGACGATACGAGAGCACTGTCATCTGTGTGGGGCTCGCTTGCGGCTGCGCCGGCGGTGCCTTGGCGCCACGCAACAGGCCGATACCGACATACAACAAGTAGGCCGCGCCCGCATACTTGACCAGCGCAAAGGCAGTAGCGGAAGTCGCGAGGATTGCGGACAGGCCCAAGGCCGCGGCGAAGATATGCACCAGGGTCCCGGCACCGACGCCAAACGCAGCAGCCGAGCCAGCGCGCCAGCCGTACGCCGCGCTGCGCGCCATGATTAAGAGCGAGTCCGGTCCAGGCGTCATGTTGAGCATGAGGCCTGCGATCACGAACAAGGCGAGATTTTGGGTTTCAAGCATGGGGAAATCAGCGTGAGTGCCGGCAATCTTGGCCGGTGTTGTGCTTGGTCATGAATACGCTCAGAGGATCCGGGGCATAGTCGCCGAACGGGCCGCCCCGCACATAGCCCGCGCCGGCATACAGCGCCAGGGCTTCGGGTTGACTGACGCCTGTTTCGAGCGCGAACAGCCGGCAACCCTGTGCTGATGCCTCCGCCTCAAGAAAAGCCAGTATCGCCCTGCCAATTCCCTGACCACGCGCCTGAGGAAGCACGAACATGCGCTTGAGCTCGCCATGCTGCGGACCCAGGACCATGGCACCGCACGCAACGGCCAGACCATCTTCGGCGCGCGCCACGGCGAAAATCACATTGGGTGCGGCCAACGCATCAAAGTCGATGCCGTGATGGCTTTCCGGCGGATAGAGCGGCTTTTGGTAGGCGTCGAGCAGTTCGACCAGGCAAACAATTTCAGGCTGCTGCGGATGCTCGCGGCTGATTCGCATGGGTCTGGTGTGACGCGCCTTGGCTCAGGCCGGAGGCTTTGCAACGCGACCAGCGGCCCAACCGGTCGCACATCCAGGAAAACACCCCTACGCAGCCGAGGCATCCATTCTGACAAGCAGGCCGCGCGCCATCTCCGGTGTCTGCTTGTTTACCCGACAATAGGCGGTCGCCACGGTGTTCCCGACATGAATCTCGATGATCGCCTGGGTGCGGCGTTCGGGGTGGGGCAGGCCTGCAATGTTGCCGGGTAGGTTTTGCGCCAGACGCACATGGGCTACCGCGCCCCACCTGCGTCGCATGCGCGCAATCAGCACCGGTACTCTTTCGGGCGCCTTGACGATTTCGATATGCGCATCATGCGCACGGCCGCTGCGAAATTCCAGCCCGATCAGCTGATGCAGGATGCTGCCGGTCTCGCGAAACAGGGTGGCTACGGAATCAAACACGGATTCGAACGCGACATCGGCCGCGTCAGGGTCGCCTGTTCCAGCCGCCCGCATGGCCACCGGGTCTTCAGCGCTTGGTTCACAGCTTTCTTGCGACACGATCAATTTACCCTGGTGCAACAAGTTCAAGCTTCATTTTACCGGGCGCCCATGACCAGCGCGTTAATCGCCTTCGTTACATTTGGTGAGATTGCGTAACGCAACGGCGCACACACTTTCAAGTTATCAAGCGAGATGCGTGCCAACCAGCTCAACCCGGCGTAGCGCCTGCGGCAGACCTGCGCGACGCGATCATCAGAGCCAGTGCAGCCGCGGAGAAGCACAGGCCGCATACAGCCAGCCAGCCAAAACCAGTCAACGTCACGCTGGCCATCCACGCGCCCACCGCATTGCCGCCCCAAACATGCACCATCAGCACCGTACTGGCGCGTCCGCGCGCCTCCGGGCTGGCTTCGATCACCAGGGTCTGGTTGGCGACCATGGCGGCACGCAAGCCGGCATCGAGCAAAATGGCGCCAAGCACCACTGCGACAATGGTGAGCGGCGCGAACGCAAGCACCACGAACGCCGCGATCACGCCAAGACTGGCGGCCCTGACGACCGGCGGCGCACCACCGCGATCGGTCCAGCGCCCAGCCGCGCGCGAAACCAGGATGCCGGCGGCGCCCGGAATCGCCATCAGCCCGGCCGCGGTCGGCCCCAGGCCGTGCAGTTGCAGCAGCATGGCGGCGAGGGTGGCCCAAAAGCCGCCATAGCCGACGCCGATCAGGAACTGGATGGTCGCAGCGCGACGTATGCGCGGATGGTCCCGCCACAGGCGCCACATCGAAGCGAACAATCGTGCCAGGCGCGGCGGCGTTTTGGGGGGCGAGGCAGGCAGTCGGGCAGCCACCGCCACGATCATCACCAGCACCATGCCGGCGGCGATCAGGTACATCAGGCGCCAGCTGAAGTGGCTGGCGACCAATCCGCCTGTGAGGCGCGCAAACAGGATGCCGATGAATACCCCGGACAGTATGGTGCCAACGGTATGGCCGCGCACCGCGGGGGGCGCCAGTTCCGAAGCCAGCGAAATAACCTGATGCGATACCGAGGAACAGGCGCCGACCATGAATGCCGCGAGCGCCAGGGTGATGAGCGAGGGCGCCGCCGCCATCGCCAGCAACGAGACCATCACGCCGCTCATTTGCGCCAACACCAGGCGCCGTTTGTCGAAGCAGTCGCCCAATGGCACCAGCAACAGTGTGCCCAGGAAGAACCCGCCAAATGACAAGGTCGCCACCCAGCCGATCTGCGCCTGGCTGGCCTGGAATTCAGCTGCCATCTGCGCCAGCATCGGCGTCTGGTAATGGATCGCGCCGGCGGTGGAAAAAACGGCAGTCACCATCAGGGCCATCAGGCCAAAGCCGATCTGCGCCTGCCGCGCGGGGGCGGCGCTCATTGAACTTCCCTCCTGTCACTGGGTGACATCCTCCCCGAGGGAGGATGAGCGCTCCCTTCAGGCGGCCGTGCGGGAGCGCTCATGTCGATCGCCTTGCTGCGCCCGGGCACGCGCGCAGCGAGGCGAGATGCATCACGCCAGGCCTGCCGCCTTGAAATCCTGCCGGTACCTGTGCAGCAGGGGCTCGGTATAGCCGGACGGCTGCGCGCGCCCTTCGAACACCAGTGCGCAGGCCGCCTTGAAGGCGATCGAGGCGTCGTAGTTCGGTGCCATCGGTCGATACAGCGGGTCGCCGGCATTCTGAGCGTCGACCACCTTCGCCATGCGCTTGAAGGTTTCCATCACCAGCTCTTTGCTGACCACACCATGGTGCAGCCAGTTGGCGATGTGCTGGCTGGAAATGCGCAGCGTCGCGCGGTCTTCCATCAGGCCGATGTTGTTGATGTCGGGCACCTTGGAACAACCCACACCCTGGTCGATCCAGCGCACCACGTAGCCCAGGATGCCCTGGCAGTTGTTGTCGACTTCGCGTTGCTTCTCGGTCGCCGGCCAATCGGGGGTGGCGGTCACCGGCACACTCAGCAAGTCGTTGAGCAAGGCATCGGCCACGTCGGCAAGACTGGTCTTCTCCAATTCGATCTGCACCGCCTGCACGTCGATCTGGTGATAGTGCAGGGCATGCAGGGTGGCGGCGGTCGGCGACGGCACCCAGGCGGTGTTGGCGCCGGCCTTGGGATGGGCGATTTTCTGCTCCAGCATCGCGGCCATCAGGTCGGGCATCGCCCACATGCCCTTGCCGATCTGCGCACGGCCGCGCAGCCCGCAGTCGAGACCGATCAGGACATTGCTTTTTTCATAGGCGGTGATCCACGGGGTGGATTTCATGTCGCCCTTCTTGATCATCGCTCCGGCTTCCATGGTGCTGCGCATCTCGTCGCCGGTGCGGTCGAGAAAACCGGTGTTGATGAAGGCGACACGCGCCGGCGCGGCGCCGATACAGGCCTTCAGGTTGACGCTGGTGCGCCGTTCTTCGTCCATGATGCCCATTTTCAGGGTGTGGCGCGGCAAGGCCAGCAGGTCCTCGACACGACTGAACAATTGGTCGGCGAACGCGGCTTCGGCCGGACCATGCATTTTCGGCTTGACCACGTACATCGAACCGGTGCGCGAATTGGCGCGCCGCTTCAGATCGTGGATCGCAGCCGCGCTGCATACCACCGCGTCGAGAATGCCCTCGGGAATTTCCCGGCCGTCGCGATCGAGAATCGCCGGGTTGGTCATCAGGTGGCCGACGTGGCGCACGAACATCAGCGAGCGACCGTGCAGGGTAAGGGTGCCGCCATCGGGCCGGGTGTACTGGCGATCGGGGTTGGCGCGCCGGGTGAAGGTTTTGCCGCCCTTGGTCACCTCTTCGGTCAGGTCACCCTTCATCAGGCCCAGCCAGTTGCGATAGATGTTGACCTTGTCGGGCGCGTCCACCGCGGCCACCGAATCCTCGCAATCCATGATGGTGGTGAGCGCGGCTTCGAGCAGCACATCCTTGACGCCGGCAGCGTCGGTCTTGCCGATGGCGTCGCTGGCGTCGATCTGGATCTCGAAGTGCAGGCCGTGGTTGATCAGCAACAGCGCGGTGGGCGCGTCAGCCGGGCCATTGAAGCCCTGGAATTTGGCCGGGTCGCTTAGCGCGCTGGTGCCGGCCTTGAGTTGCACCTGCAAGGCACCGCCAACCACCTTGTAGGCAACGGCATCCGTATGCGAGCCACTGGCCAGCGGCGCCGCCAGGTCGAGAAAAGCGCGTGCACGCGCAATCACCAGGTTGCCGCGCACCGGGTTGTAGCCGCTGCCTTTTTCGGCGCCACCGCTCTCGGCGATCGCGTCGGTGCCATACAGCGCGTCGTACAGGCTGCCCCAGCGGGCGTTGGCGGCGTTGAGCGCGTAGCGCGGATTGGACATCGGCACCACTAGCTGCGGGCCGGCCTGCTGCGAGATTTCGCTGTCGACATTGGCGGTCGTCGCCTTGACTACCGCCGGCACCGGCACCAGATAGCCGATGCCCTCGAGAAACTTTCGGTAGGCCGCCATCTCGCGAATCGGGCCGCGATGCGCCACATGCCAGGCATCGAGTTCGCGTTGCAGGCGCTCGCGCTCGGCCAGCAGGGCGCGGTTCTTCGGGCCGAGGTCATGCACAAGACTGGCGAAACCTTGCCAGAAGCCTTCGCTTTCAACGCCGGTGCCGGGCAACACCTCGGTCTGGATGAAACGGTCGAGGCTGGGTGCCACTTGCAGGCCATGACGCGAAATGCGCTCACTCATGATGTTCTCCGGAAGCTCTTGGAATATTGGAAAAGAAAGGATGCGTTATGCCGGCCGATCACACGCACATCAAGCAGGCCATCCGGAACGCGCAAGCATCGCCGCGCTGATCCGGTTATGGCGCTCGATCAAGTCAGGCAAATCGATACCACTCGCCAGTTTACCTGCCTCGACCCGTGCCACACCGTTGATCACCGAGAACCAGGCGTTTTGCGGCGCGCAGGTCATGAGGGCCGCCACCGGATCACCCTGCGCGCCTGCATGCGCCAGATCGTCGATGCGAAAACCGACCAGATCGGCGGTCATACCGGGCGCCAGGCTGCCGATGTCGTCACGATTGAGGGTAGCGGCACCACCCAGCGTGGCCAGTTCAAGCGCGGCGCGCGCGGAGAAACGGTCGGCACGCGATTCGAAGCCCGGCCAGCCGACGCGCGCCAGCAGCATCGCCAGCCGCGCCTCGGCCAACAGGTGATTGCTGTCGCTGCTGGCCGAACCGTCGACGCCAATGCCTACCCGCACGCCGGCCGCGAGCATGGTCGGCACCGGCGCGATGCCGGACGCCAGGATCATGTTGCTGCTCGGGCAATGGCACACCCCGCTCTGCGTGGCGCCCAACAGTTCGATCTCGCCCGGCGACGGATGCACCATGTGCGCAAACCACACGTCGGGCCCGAGCCAGCCTAAGCTTTCGGCATAGGCGAGCGGCCGCATGCCGAATTTTTCAATGCAGTAGCGCTCTTCATCCAGGGTTTCGGCCAGATGCGTATGCAATGCCACGCGTGGATGCGCGCGCGCCAGCGCCGCCGACTCACGCATCAGGTCGGCACTGACCGAAAACGGCGAGCACGGCGCCAGCGCGATGCGCGTCATCGCGCCGTGGGCCGCGTCGTGATGCGCCTCGATCAGACGTCGACTGTCGGCTAAGATCGCGCCCTCGTCTTCACACACCCGGTCCGGCGGCAGGCCGCCCTGCGATTCGCCCACGCTCATGCTGCCGCGGGTGGCATGAAAGCGCACACCCATCGCCTGCGCGGCGGCGATGCTGTCGTCGAGCCGCGCGCCGCCGGGAAACAGGTACAGATGATCGGCCACTGTGGTGGCGCCGGAAAGCATCAGTTCAGCCAGCGCGATCTGGGTGCTGACATATACCGCCTCGGGGCCCATTTCGGCCCACACCGGATACAGCGCGCGCAGCCAGTCGAACAGCACCATGCCGGGCCCGGTGCCGATCGCGCGGGTCAGCGTCTGGTACATGTGGTGGTGACAGTTGATGAGACCGGGCAGCACCACGCAGCCGTGCGCGGCGATGGTCTTGCGCGGCGTGCGCAAGGCGGGGTCGGCGGCGATCCACTGCCGCAACGCTTCGCTGTTGCCGACCTGCTCGATCAGATTGCCGCGGATGAACACCGCTCCGTCGGCGATTTCGCGGCGCCCGGCGTCCATCGTCACCAATACCGCGGCATGCTCGATCAGCAG
>JAYTDE010000796.1:0-3949 GCA_043736195.1 Burkholderiales bacterium
GATCGAGCGGCGGGTGGCGGCGCTTGCGATCCTGCGTTGATGCCTGAATCAAACGCACGGGGCGCCTCGCCTCGCCTGCCGCGCTTGCGCAGTGTCGCACCCATCGAATCACGTATTGCGCCGGTCCCCGGAGTGCTGCGCTAAAATGCCCGTCCCTCGGGTTTCCCCTCGTCTCGGATTGGATAAGCGCATGAAAAACTACGACAAGTTGTATATCAACGGTGCCTGGGTCACGCCTGTGGGCACCAAAAGCATCGACGTCATCAACGCCGCCACCGAAGAGGTGATGGGCCGTATTCCCGAAGGTGTCGAAGCCGATGCTGAAAGCGCCATCGCCGCCGCGCGCGCCGCCTTCGAAGGCTGGGCTGCCACACCCGCGCCCAAGCGCGCCGAGTACCTGAGCGCCATCCAGGCCGGCATCAAGGCGCAGGCGGACGAGTTCGCGCGCACCATCACCGGCGAGGTCGGTGTGCCATTCAAGCTCGCGCAGCGCGTGATGGTCGGCAATCCGCTCAACACTTTCGGCATGTATGCCCGGCTTGCGGCCGAATTCGAATTCGAATCGACGGTCGGCAATTCGCTGATCGTGCGTGAACCGGTCGGCGTGGTGGCGGCGATCACGCCGTGGAACTTTCCCTTGCATCAGATCGCGCTCAAGGTGGCCGCGGCGATGGCGGCCGGCTGCACGGTGGTGTTGAAGCCCTCGGAAGTGGCGCCGCTCAACGCCTTCATGCTGGCGCAGATCATTCACGACGCCGGCGTGCCCAAGGGCGTATTTAATTTGGTGTCGGGCTATGGTCCGGTGGTGGGCGAGGCGATGGCCAAATCGCCGGAGGTCGACATGATCTCGTTTACCGGCTCCACCCGTGCCGGCAAGCGGGTCACCGAACTGGGCGCGCAAACCGTCAAGCGGGTCGCCCTGGAACTCGGCGGCAAGTCCGCCGCCCTGATTCTCGATGATGCCGATCTGCCGCTCGCGGTCAAAGCCACGGTCGCCTACTGTTACCTCAATTCCGGCCAGACGTGCGCGGCGACCACCCGCATGCTGGTGCCGGAATCCCGCTATGAAGAAGCGGCGACCATCGCCGCCGAAGTCGCCAGTGGCTACACCGTGGGCGACCCGATGGGTGATGCACGTCTCGGCCCGTTGATATCGGACGTGCAGCGCGAACGGGTGCGGGCCTACATCAACAAGGGCATCGCCGAGGGCGCGCAACTGCTGACTGGCGGGGCGGATGCGCCGGAAGGCCAGGCCAGGGGCTATTTCGTCAAGCCCACGGTGTTCGGCCGCGTGCAGTCGTCGATGACGATTGCCAGGGAAGAGATTTTCGGGCCGGTGCTGTCGATCATCACCTACAAGGATGAAGCCGACGCCATACGCATCGCCAATGATTCGGTCTATGGCCTGGCCGGTACCATCTGGTCGAAGGATGAAGAACGCGCCAAGCGCGTGGCGCGGCGCATCCGCGCCGGCCAGATCGACATCAACGGTGGCCCGTTCAACCCGGCTGCGCCATTCGGCGGCTTCAAGCAATCCGGCCGCGGACGCGAAGGCGGTCTCTACGGCCTGGAGGAGTTCCTCGAGTACAAATCGCTGCAATTGCGCCCGCCGAAAGCCGCATGATGAGCGAAGCGCGGGTGGCGATCATCACCGGTGCGGCCAGCGGTATCGGCGCTGCGACCGCGCGCCAACTGGCTGCGAAAGGTTGGCGCGTAGTGGTCAACTATCGTTCCAGTCGCGCCGCGGCTGAAGCGGTGGTAGCCGATTGCATCCGCCTCGGTGGGCAAGCGATTGCGCTGCAGGCCGATGTCGGCGACGACGCTGCCTGCCAGGCACTGGCGCAGGCAGCGCTGGAGCAGTACGGGCGCATCGACGCCCTGATGAACAATGCAGGCGACACCAAGGTGGCGCCGGCCACCGATCTCGACGCCTTGTCGGGGGATGATTTCATGCGCCTGTACCGCAACAACGTGGTATCGGTGTACCAGATGACGCGCGCGGCAGCAGCGGCCCTCAAGGCCGGCGGAGCCGGCAGTGTGGTCAACCTGGGGTCGCGTGCCGGTGTCACCGGCGGCGGCACCTCGACCGCCTATGCGGCCACCAAGGCGGCCGTACATACATTGACCAAGTCGCTGGCGCGCGTGCTGGGGCCGGAAATCCGTGTCAATTGCGTCGCGCCTGGCTACGTCGATACCGACTGGCATATCCGTGGTCGCGGCCGTGAACATGCGGACAAGGCCCGGGCGGGGATGATCGCCAAGGCCGCGTTACGCAAGGTTGCGAGCGCCGCCGAAATCGCCGAAATGTGTGTGCTGCTGCTCAGCAGCGCGACGGCGATGACCGGCGAAGTGGTGTTCATGGACGGCGGCGTGCATCTGGCCTGATTTATTGGCTTGGCCGGCCGGCATCGTCCCGGCCCGATGTAGCGTCGCGCAAGCTTGGCTCTTACGTGCCGTGGCGCGCCGACTTGACCAAGGTCATGTGCATACCACCATGAATACCGCATCATTGCTGTCGATGCCGGCTTTCCGGTGTCGACCGGGTATGCGACGAGCATGGTTCCCGGAAACCACCAAATCGGAGGCAACTATGTCGTCAGTACAAATGATTCGGGCAGTCGTCGCGATGGCGGCGATGACTTTGTCGGCATCCGCTCTGGCGCAAGCCTATGGCTTGTCGATCGGGGTCGAGGCGGCCCGCAAGGCGGCGGCCGCGGCGGTCGCTGAATCAAAGAAAAACAACTGGAACATGGCCGTGGCGGTGGTCGATACCGGTGGTCATCTGGTGTACTTCGAACGGATGGACAACACGCAGACCGGCAGTGCCCGCGTTGCCTTGGAAAAGGCGCAGACGGCGGCGGCATACCGACGGCCCACCAAGGTCTTCGAGGATGCGTTGTCGGCCGGTGGCAATGGTCTGCGCATTCTCACCTTGTCCGGCGCCGTGGCGGTCGAAGGCGGGGTCCCGATCGTTGTCGACGGCAAGATCATCGGCGCGATTGGCTTGTCCGGCGGCACCGCGCCACAGGATGGCGTGGCAGCCAAGGCGGGGGTTGACGCGATCAAATAGGCGGGCCAGGCACAAAAAGCCGCAGGCACAAGTCCAGGTCGACGCCAGCTGGCCCTGCGCCGGCTGACGATCAACAATGTGCGAAGGGCGCCCAAAGGCGCCCTTTGTTTTGCCGCCGCGGTGGCTTCAGCGCCGACCGGGATCGTAAGGCTTCATCGACTGCGTAAGGTCAAGGTCAATGCCTTCCTTGTCGATCGCGGCTTCACGGAACAGCACCAAAAGCAGCACCAGCAACACCGGGCCGATGATCAGGCCTACGATGCCCATGGTGCCGACGCCGCCGAAAATGCCGAACAGGATCGCCAGAAACGGCAAGGCGGTGCCGCCCTGGATGAGGATCGGTCGCACCACGTAGTCGGCAACCATCACGATGATGGTGCCGACGCTGAATACCACGATGCCGGCGGCGGGCGAGCCACTGGCGAACAGCAGGAACCCGATGATGCCCAGCAGCAGTGGCGCTGCCATCGGGATGAAGGCGATCACCGCGGTGATGACCCCCAGGGTCACCGCCGAGGGCACGTCGCAAGCCCACAGCAGCAGGGCCAGCACCATGGCTTCCGCGAAGCCGACGAAGACAATGCCGTTGACTGCGGCGCGCATCGCGTCGGGCAACTGGAATACATAGGAAGGCCAGCGGTACTCCAGCCATTTGTAGCCCAGTTGATTGACCCAGGCGCTGATGGCACGGCCATCCTGATAGAAAAAATACAGCACCCAGAGGGCGAACAGCAGCGTGGCCACCCGCGAGGTGAGATCGAGAAACACGGATTGCGCAGCATTGCGTATGAGGTCGAGCTGCGCCTCCAGGATGCCGGACAGGCGCTTGGGTTGGGCCAGGTACTTCTCCCAGAGTTGCGTGAGGTACTCGCTGCCGAA
>JAYTDE010000797.1:0-4911 GCA_043736195.1 Burkholderiales bacterium
ACGCCGGAACAGTTTGCCGCTTACATCAGGGCTGAAATCGACAAATGGGGCGCAGTGGTGCGCTCCTCCAACATCAAGGTGGATTGAAGGCCATGGCCAGGAGCGACACGCAGCCTGTCAAGAAAAAGCCGCCGCGCAGCGCCGCCTTCGAAGCCGGGCTTGCCACGCGCAAGGCGGTGCTCGGCGCCGACTATGTCGAGCGCGCCTTCGCCAATGCTGACGACCTCGGCATGCCGTTCCAGGATCTCGCCACCGAATTCGCCTGGGGCAGCGTCTGGACCCGCCCCGGGCTGACGCTGCGCGAGCGCAGCCTCCTGACCCTGGCGATGTGCATCGCCCTGAATCGTCCCAACGAAATCCGCATTCACCTGCGCGGTGCGCTACGCAATGGTGTCTCGCGCGAGGAGCTGCGCGAACTGTTGCTGCACTCGTTTCTTTATTGCGGCGGCCCGGCCGCGCTCGATGCCACCCACGTGGTGCGCAGCGCCCTGCCGGAGATCGAGGCGGCCGAGAAAAAGCTGGCGGCAAAGGAGCGGCGCAGGAAAAAGTAGGCCAGCGCGGGTGCGTTGCGGGCTTGGCGGCGCCTGCTGCGACTGTGCAGCGGGCGCATGACACCGGGCGCGCCGGGTGACGCCACGGGCTGGAAGAGGGTATTGAGACGAGCTGATGCCCGTGTGAAGTCGTGCCTGAAATACACGGATCCGGCGTGGATTGGCGACCGCCGGCAAGTTCCGGTCAGCTACACCCGGCGCGCGCGCTTGCTGGGTGAGACCCGCGGCAGGCCGGCCATTGCCCCGAGCACTTCCGCCACCGACGCGGTGTCCGCCTGCGCCAGGCCCTGCGCCATCGCGGCGGTATAGATCGGCGCACAGGCGTTGAACAGCGGCACCGGGCAATCGAGCGATTTGGCCATGTCGCCGATCACCTGCATGTCCTTCTGCCACACCTCGACCTTCATGGTCGGCGGCGAATACCTGCGGTCGAGCATGAAGGGCATGCGCAGGCGCATCACGCCGGTGCCCAACACCGGGCTGGGGCCGAACAGTTCGAGCATCTGGCGCACGTCCAGGCCCATCTTGCGGCCCAGGGTCACCACCTCGCCATAGGCGACGTTGTAGATCGCCACCAGGTGGTTGGCGGCGACCTTCATTTTCGTGCCGTTGCCGAACGCACCCACGTTGGGCAGGTTGTCGGTGAAGGTGCGCAGGATCGGTTCGACGCGCTTGCAGGCCTGCGCCGAACCGCTCAGGAAAACGGTCCAGGTGCGCTCCCGCATGCGCGCGGCGGTGCCGCTGATCGGGCAGTCGAGCATGGTCACGCCGGCGCGCTTGAGCACGGCGTGCGCGCGGTGCTTGTCGTCCAGCGGCAGGGTGCTGGTTTCGATCACCAGCGGGCGCGCGCCGGCCACGGCGGCGCCGGCGATCTCGCCTGCCACCGCGGCCAATGCCGCGCTGGTGGCAAGTGATGTGATCAGGACCCCGGATTGCGCGGCTAGCGCCGCGTTCGACCTCTGCGGCTTGCCGCCGGCGCGCTTCAGGCGCGCCCGCGCGGCCGGTGCGACATCGTAGCCGGCCACCTGGTAGCCGGCCGCGAGCAGGGTCTCGGCCATCATGCCGCCCATGATGCCCAGGCCGATGACACCGATCACCGGCCTGTTCGCCGCGCCTGCCGCCGCTTGCGCACCTTTGGTTCGCGCCGTGCCTGCCATCTCAGTTTGCCTCTTCAATCACGCGCGCAATGCGCTCGGGTGTCATCGGCAGGTCGCGCACGCGCACGCCGATCGCGTGCCGCAGCGCATTGGCCAGCGCCGCGCCCAGCGGACCGGCGGCGCATTCACCCGCACCCAGGCCGGGTGCGCCGGGCTGGTCGAGCATCAGCACCTGCACTGCGGGCACTGCGTCGAAGCCCAGGATCGGATAGGTCTCCCAGGTGCGCGAGAGGATGCCGTTCTGGTCCCACGCCACGGCTTCCTTGAGGGTCCAGCTGATGGCCTGGATCACCCCGCCCTCGACCTGGTTGGCCAGACCGTCGGGGTTGACGATGTGGCCGGCATCGACCGCCGCCACCACTCGCAGCACCCGCACCCGCTCGGTCACTTCCACCTCGGCCACCACCGCGCAATAGGCCGAGCGGTTCTTGTAGCGCGAGAAGCCGATGCCGCGCCCGCGGCCGTTGCCGCCCGCGTCTCCGGCCTGCCAGCCAGCTGCCTTGGCGGCCGCCTCGATCACCGCGCGCGCCCGCACATCGGACAAGTGGCGCAGGCGGAACGCCACCGGGTCCTGGCCGGACGCCTGCGCCAGTTCGTCCATGCAGCTTTCGATCGCGAAAACGTTGGCATAGGCGCCCAGGCCGCGCAATGCGGAAACCCGCACCGGCGACTCGGCGATGAAGTGGTAGTCGACCCGCTGGTGCGCAAGATCGTAGGCTGCGATGCCGTTGCGATGCCCGCCGCCGGCCGGGAGAATCATGTCCCTGGGCGGCGGTTCGGGTATCGCCGGCTCCATGTCCCACGCCGCCAGCAGATTGATGCCCTCGCCCCAGCCCGGCCGCTTGATGTGCGTATGGCTGCGAATCCCCGCGTGCCACTTGCAGATGGCGCCCTCGGCATCGAGCGCCGCGTCGATCTCGATCACGCTGGCGGCACCGAACGGCGACCAGGCCATTTCATCCTCGCGCGTCCATTGCACCAGTACCGGCCGACCGCTGAGCTTGGCCGCCAGGGCGGCGTCGAACGCCACATCGTCGGCGCCATTGTGCCCATAGCAACCAGCGCCATCACGGTGGATCACGGTCACCCTCTCCCTGGGCATGCCGAGCGCCAGCGCGGTTTGGGCGCGCAGGAAATGCGGACCCTGGGTATGCGACCAGATCGTCAGGTGCCCCTCTTCGAAGCACGCTGCCGCACATGCAGGCCCGATCGAGGCGTGTGCGATATAGGGTTTGGAATAGCTCGCCTTGACCGCGATAACGCCAGGCTGCGCCTGACCGGTATCGATCACCAGCTCGGTAACGGCAGGCAGCCGGTTCAGCAAGGACGCCACCTCGGCGTGCGGCGCACGCGCCGGCCCGGGTTGCCAACGCACCAGCTTGCTGGCCGCTTCGAGCGCCCCTACGACCGCGTACTCGCGCTCGGCCAGCAGACACAGGAAATTCCCGGACCGCACGACATCGGTCATGCCGGGCAAGCGCTTCAGTCGGTCGATGCCCGCATCGATGATCCGGGCGCCATAGTTCGGTCCGCGCAGCACGCGGCCGTGCAGCATGCCCGGCAGTTCCATGTCGTGCACAAAGGCCGCGCCGGCCAGCTTGGCCTCGATATCGCGACGCTGCAGATTGCGCCCCATCAGGCTCGCGGTTCGCGGATCCTGACCGGATACCCGCAGCACCGGAATATCGAGCACGACGCCGGCGGCGAGCTGCCAGTAACTCAGGCTCGCGGCAGGATTTCCCGCTGCGCTGAACACGCCTTGCGCCAGCCTGAGTTCAGCCTCGGCCACGCCCAATTCACGGGCGGCGGCGGCGGCGAACAGGGAGCGCGCATGCGCGCATGCCACGCGCATGGCGCTGCCGCCGACTTCGATCGACTGGCTGCCTGCGGTATACCACTCGTCCGGCGCCTCGCCGGTGTGCCCCGCGACGATGCTCAACTGCTCCGGCGCCAGGCCCAGTTCATCGGCGGCGATTTGCGCGATTGCGGTCACGATGCCCTGGCCGATTTCCACCTTGCCGGAAAACACGCGGATGGTCTGGTCGGGGCCGATCGCGATCCACTGATCCAGGCGCGGATTGGTTTCCAGGCTGGTCGGCATTGCCGGCGCCGCGCTCATGACAGGTTCCGGTTCAAACGCGCGATCGCAAGGTCGATCGCGCGCAGGATGCGCACATGCGTGCCGCAGCGGCACAGGTTGCGTTCCAGCGCCTTCAGGATGGCCGCCTTGCCCGGTAGTGGATCGTCATTGAGCAACGCGCTGATCGACATCAGGATGCCGTTGATGCAATAACCGCACTGCGCGGCCTGTTCGTCGATGAATGCCTGGCGCAGCAGCGCGCCGATGCGGTCCTGCGCCAGCCCTTCGACGGTTATCACCCGGTGACCCGCCGCGGCCCACAACGGCGTGTCGCAGCTTTGGACGGCACGACCATCCAGCATCACCGTGCATGCGCCGCAATGCCCGGAACCGCAACCAAAGCGCGTGCCCTTGAGCTGCAGCTCGTCGCGCAGGCAGTACAGGAGCGGCGTATCGGCATCGGCCGCGAGCGTGCGCGCGACGCCGTTGACTTCAAGACTGGTCGACATGGCCGCCTTATCCGAGAAACCCGTTGATCAGGCGTGCCAGCACCTGCGGCTGCTCGAGCATCGGGCAATGGCCGGAATCGGCGATTTCCTCGTAGCGCGCACCGGGAATCAGGGCGGCGACTTCGCGCGCCATGTCCGGCGGCGTGGTCAGGTCCAGCGCACCGCACATCACCAGCGTGCGCTTCTTGACATTCGGCAAGGCTGCCCGCAGGTCCATGTCGGCCAGCGCCAGGCAGGCGCGCGCGAAACAGCCGGCGTTGACCGCGCCCAGCCGGCGCTTGCGCTCAGCCACCACCGCAGGATGCTTTTCAGCGTAAGCGGGCGGCAGCATGCGGCCGATCGCGGTATCGAGCACCGCGCCCATGCCCTTTTGCGTGACCGCCTGCGCCATGCCGCGAAACGGCGCGCGGCCGGGCTCGGAGAACGTCGCGCCGGTATCGGCCACCAGCAGTGCGCCAAAAATCTCCGGATGCCGGACCGCCATTTCGAGCACCACGAAAGCACCGAAACCATTGCCGAATACCGCGGTGGTTTCGGGCAGGTCGAGCGCCATGATGCCGCGCGCGAGCTGATCGGCTACCGCGGCCAGGCCGTGGCATTCGACTGGCGTAGAC
>JAYTDE010000798.1:0-1672 GCA_043736195.1 Burkholderiales bacterium
CTCAACCTATTGCGCACATTTGGAAGTCCGACATGGCGGACCGCGCTTGAATCGTTCCAGTCAAAAGTGGTTTCACTGGCCGCGCGATACGCAAAAGAAAGGGATATGCATCTTGTGCCCGTGTCAATCGCAGCGGGACAAACGATCCACCTGAGCGCAGGCGAGCACAGCGAACTGATCAAGTCCATCGTTGAGCAGTTCGCACCCCGTTTCGCTCCAGGATGCGATCTGATCTATGTCGGGGATACCGGCGACAAGTGGGGCTACTTCGCGAAACCACGACTGAAGGATCTCGGCGTTGTCGTCGACAGTCACGGAAAAATGCCGGACGTCGTTCTGTTTTACGCCAACAAGAACTGGCTTTTTCTAATTGAAAGTGTCACAAGCCATGGTCCGGTTGACTCCAAACGTCATAATGAACTTTCCCGATTGTTCAAAACGTCGAAAGCCGGATTGGTATTCGTCACGGCCTTTCCCTCAAGAAGAGTAATGGCCAGGTATCTGACAGAGATTTCGTGGGAGACAGAGGTATGGTGTGCCGAAGCGCCTACTCATCTAATTCACTTTAACGGCGACCGGTTTTGCGGGCCGCGCTGATAAACACTGAAGTTACATGTTGACGTACGGCAAGTAATTTCGCGTTTCCCAACCGCGCATCTTGCTGTGCAATCGGCTGACTCTCGTTCACTCCCGCGCTACTGCGAACTGCACTGCGTCTCCAACTTCTCGTTCCTGCGCGGCGCCTCCTCCGCACCGGAACTGGTCAAGCGCGCGCTCAAGGTCGGCTATACGGCACTGGCGATCACCGATGAATGCTCGATGGCCGGCATCGTGCGCGCGCATGAGGCGGCGGTTGAATACGGCTTCAAGCTGATCATCGGCAGCGAGTTGCGGTTCACGCTGGACGAGGCGGCCCGGGAGTCCGCATTGCCCGCCTCCCGCATCGTGCTGTTGGCGCAATCGAAAACCGGTTATGAAAATCTGTGCGCGTTGATCACCGCCGCGCGTCGCCGCAGCGCCAAAGGCGCATACGCCTTCGCGCGTACCGACCTTGCAGCCGGCGTGACGGACTGTGTTTGTCTGTATGTACCCAACCTGCCGGTGCGCGTCCCTGCCCGACTCGACGCAACCGATGACACTCCTGCCGCAGACACGCCACTCTCCGAAGATCGGCGTGTCACCATGCTGGCCGCCGATTGCGCGCGCATCGCCCGACACTTTCCCGGACGCATGTGGCTCGCCGCCTGCTTGACCGCCGGCCCCAACGACCGCGCCAACCGGCGCGCGGTGGAGGCGATCGCCGCAGCCACCGCTCTGCCGATCGTTGCCGTAGGCGGCGTGCTGATGCACACCCGCAGCCGCAAGGCCCTGCAGGACGTGCTCACCGCCACCCGCCTGCGCCTGCCGGTCGCCGATTGCGGCCATGCGTTAGAGCCCAACGGCGAGCGCCATCTGCGCACCCTGCTGGCCCTCGCGCGCACCTACCCGCCGGCCTGGCTGGAACAAACCCTGCGCATCGCCGCAACCTGCAATTTCTCGCTCGACGAGCTCAAGTATGAATATCCGCAGGAGGCGGTGCCCGCGGGCAGCACGCTGGCCGCGCACCTGCGCGCCCTGACCCAGGCCGGCATGGCCTGGCGCTTTCCCGCCGGCACGCCGGCCGCCATCGAAC
>JAYTDE010000799.1:0-2115 GCA_043736195.1 Burkholderiales bacterium
GCGCCCTGTCGAGTTGAACCAGGGCGGGTTCGATTCACGCGCAGCACCCGCTCCGCGGATAGCCGCGGCAACGGCCTTCGATTGGCCGATTCAAGGAGAAACAAATGGGACGTATCGATCGCGCCGGCTTGGCCGGCACAGGCATGGACAACGACGTGGTGGCTGCGCAAGCATGGTCAGCCGCATTCGACGACGCCGATATCAGCGCGGCCCTGGGTGAAGCCTTCGACGTCGAGGAAATCGATTTTCTGGAAGTCGAAGACGACCTTCTGTCACTGATCGCGCAACGGCCGAGCCGACGCGCGCGCAGCTACCCTCAGGCATAGCAGACGGGCTGCCGGCCCCACAGCCGGCGCCCGGTATGCCGGTGCGGCGGCCATTCAAGCCGCGCCTGCGCCTGCCAGGCCGCGATGCGGTGGACCGCACTGCGGTCCGCTCGGTGGCGCTGTGCGATCACGATACGCGGCCCTCACAGCGGCGCCGCCTTGTCATGCCCAGTCCGGGCGACGCTCGCGCGGAGCGCCAAACGCCCACCGCCTGACCGCCAGGCCAGGCGTGCGGAGCGCGAACACCCTTACACCGGCGCCAGCCGAAAGCGCGCGATGATGTCCTGCATCGACTGCGCCAGACCATCGAGCTGCGCCGATTGCGTCGCCATCGCCAGCACCGCGGCGTTGTTCTCCTCCGACATGCGGGCCACCCGTTCGACGTCGTGCGCCAATTGCGTGCTGGCGCTGGTCTGCTCGGCCAGGGCGGCGTTGATTTCCCCGACCGCGGTGGCGACCTGACCGGCGCTGTTACGTACCTCATCCATGCGCTCGCCCGCGCTACGCGCGCGTGCGACGCCCTCACCCACCCGCCCGGACCAGCCTTCCATGTGGGCGACCGCCTGCGCGGTGCCGCTCTGAATCGCTTGCACCATGCCGCCGATCTCCTGGGTCGAGCTGCTGGTGCGCTCAGCGAGCTTGCGCACCTCATCGGCCACCACCGCGAAACCGCGCCCCTGCTCACCGGCCCGCGCGGCTTCGATCGCCGCATTCAAGGCCAATAAATTGGTCTGGCCGGCGATCTCCGAGATCACCTGCACCACCTTGGAGATTTTCGTCGAGTGTCCTTCAAGCACGCGCATGATATCGGCCATGCCCTGCGCCGATGCGGCGATCGCATTCATCTCTTCGGCGGCGGCCTGCACTACCGCGTTGCCCTGATCCGATAGTTCGCCGGACAGCTTGGCCATCCGCAAGGCATCGCCCGAATGGGCGGCCACCTGTTCGATCGAGGTGGTCATCTCTTCGACCGCCGCGGCCATCGATCCGGAGGCGTCACTTTGCTGCTCGGTGGCGCGCTTGATATTCGCGCTGGCGACCGTGAGCGCCGCTGCCGCGCCGGCAATTTGCGTACTGCCGTCGCTGACGCTCGCCAGCGTGCCTCGCAAGGCATCCTGCATGCGCGCCAGCGAAGCCATCAGGCTGTTCTGGTCACCGGGGCGCAGTGCCACGGCGACTGAAATATCGCCACCGGAAATCCGATCGGCAACCGCGACGGCCAGCGCTGGTTCACCACCCAGTGTGCGCAGCAGGCCACGGGTGATGCGCACACCCAGGCCCAAGCCTGCCAACGCCAGCAACGCGAGCATGCCGATCAACAGGGTGAGGTCGCGCGATTCCTGCGCCACGCGCGCAGCCAGCATGCCCTTGAGCAGGTCGCTGGCGACACCGATGAGCTTGAATTGTGCGTCGATCGCGCGGGTGGTCAGCGCCACATACTCAGTGGAGTCGAAGACGAGTGCTTCGGGGCGAATGATCTCGCGCTCCGCCGTTTCGATCGCCGTGGCGATCAGCGCTTCGGCCTCGGCAAGCGCTGGTGCAAGCGCCACCCGCACCTGCGGATTGGCGTCGCCGGCTTTTTCCACCGCGGCTTTGGTGAAGCGCAAGCGCTCCTTGATGCGCTCAACGATGGCCGCCAGCGCCACCCGGTCTTCCGGTCGCGCGGCCTTGGTTGCGAGCAGTCCGGTGCCCTTGGCACGTGCCTGGCCCAACACTTCAGCCAAGTACGGCATATGCACATAGGCCGCCACGATCAGGAAGTAGGTTTCCGCGGCCGGATCGAGGCTCA
>JAYTDE010000800.1:0-3843 GCA_043736195.1 Burkholderiales bacterium
AGCTGACGCGTGCCGCATCGAAGCACCCAAGGCAGTTATTTGCGAGCGGATGCGACGCCATGCTGCCCAGAGTGTTTCCCACCGTTGTGCATATGCTCGCTGCGACGGCGGCGGAGCATCCGGCACGCCAGGCCTTGGTTATTGGTGACTTTCGACTCGACTATCAAGAGCTGCTTGTCGGTGTAAGCGGCCTTGCGCGCGAACTCGCGTCGCTGCAGGGCGGACGCGCCCTGCGCGGCGAACGCATCGCCATTCTGCTGGGGAACAGCATCGAGATCTGTATCGCCACCTACGCCGCCCACGCCCTCGGTGCGCAGGTGGTGCCGCTCAACCCGCTGTATACCGAGCGCGAGCTGGAAGCCATTCTGGCCGATGCCGAACCGGCACTGCTGATTCACGATGCCGCGAGGCAGGCGCTGGTGGCGCCGATCGTGCAACGCCTGCGCATTGCCCACACCCTGGCGATTGATTTAGGCGGTGCGCAGGTGGCACGCTGGATAAGCGCGGCGGCGCCGCTGCCGCAACATCTGCCGGGCCCGGACGACCTGGCCTTCGTGCAATACACCGGCGGCACAACCGGCCGCTCGAAGGGCGTCAACCTGTCGCATGGTGCGGTGTCCACCAACGTGAGCCAGCGCGAAGGGCTGCTGCCGACCGGGCGTGACGGTGAACGCATTCTGTGCGTGATGCCGTTGTTCCACACCTATGCGCTGTCGATGGGCCTGCACCTGGCGGCGTACTGTGGCGGTGCCCTGGTGATCCTGCGGCGCTACCACCCGCGTGACACTCTCGCGGCCATCGAGCACGAAGGCATCACCATCCTGCCGGGCAGCCCGACCATCTTTAGCGGGTTGATGGCGCATGAGGATTTCGGCAAGACCGATTTCTCGCGCGTCCACACGTGCTACTCGGGCTCGGCGCCCTTGTCGCTGGAAACCCTGCGTCGCTGGGAAGCGGCGGCTGGCTGCCCGATCTACGAAGGCTATGGCCAGACCGAAGCCGGGCCGGTGCTCACCTACAACCCGGTGGTAGGTGTGCGCAAGCCCGGTTCGGTGGGCATTGCGCTTGCGCATACCGAGGTGCAGATCGTCGACACCGAAAGCGGAACCCGGGTGCTTGGCGCGGGCCTGCGCGGCGAGATCCGCGCACGCGGCCCGCAGATCATGCGCGGCTATCGCAATCTGCCTGCGGAGACTGCCGAAGCCCTGCGCGATGCTTGGCTCTACACCGGTGACATCGGCGAACTCGATGCCGACGGCTATCTTTACATTCGTGATCGCAAGAAGGACATGGTGATCGTTGGCGGCTACAACGTCTACCCGCGCGAGGTCGATGATGTGCTGTTCATGCACCCGGCGGTGATCGATGCCGCCAGTGTGGGCACAGCGGACGCCTATCGCGGCGAGGTGCTGCGCTCATTCGTGGTGTTGCGACCTGATGCGGGTGCGACTGTCGAAGAGTTGCTGGCGCATTGCGCGCAAAACCTCGCGAAGTACAAGGTACCGGTCTCAATCACGATGGTTGATGCATTGCCCAAGACCGGGGTCAACAAGACCGACAAGAAGGTGCTGCGCGAGCAGGCGCGGCAGGTGCTCGCCTAGGTTCGACCCCGATGCATATGGGCATCAGGCAATACCCACATGGAAGACAGCGCTTTCAAGCCGTTCGAAATCAGGAATCGGGTCATTCCGCCTCGCGCATCCATTTGGTTTGGTTGCGAGCGCATCAGGTAAGCAAGGCAGAACGCTTGTGCTGTTCGAGCCTTGGCAAGAAGCGCGAAGCCTTGAGCAGACTCCTTTCAAGCCATTGGCCGAAAAGCTTTGCTGATCGCCATGAAATGGCTCGCGCCGGCGCCGAAGCTGCCGTGCAAGTGCTCTCCCTTGCTGGAGGGTGAGTCGGTTGCGCCCTTGGCGTTGCCAAGGGCCTGGCCGAAGCATTTGGCCAATTGCGGGGTGACCAGATTCAGGCCGCTTTTCGTTGCGCGGGTGGCGCAGCTTTTTTCGCTGCGATCTCTTGTTTGTGTTCCTCAAGTTCGCGTTCGCGTTCGCGCAATATCTTCTTGATTTCAGCGTCCACAAAGCGACGCAAAACCTCACGGACCATCGGCTGATAGCCCATGCCGTTCATTTTTGCAATCAGCTTCAGGTTGTCGAGCAACCCTTTTTGCAATCGGATCGAGATTGGCTGCAATTCAAGAGCGTCGTCGACCAGTGCTTCGATGTTTCCTTCAAATTTCTTGACGTGGGCTTCATCGAGTCCCAGCAGGCCCTCATCCCAGGCGTCGTCCGATGCTGGAATCCTAGCGTGCTTGCTCATGGTTTCTCCAATTTGATGTTGCGTTGTAACGATTAATTCGAATACTTCTGGTAAATGCGAGTCACCTCGGCGTTGGCGTCGTATGCGCTGCGCAGATAAATGTTGCCGTCGCGCGCGATGAACATTACTTTTAGTCGACGACCGGAATCCGTTTCAGCAACGAACCACAGCGTAGGCGGGTCTGAAGCATGTTCTTCGCGATCATCAGTCAAATAGGCTCCACTTCGATTCGCAAATACCTCGACGACTTCCTGCTTGGATACAGGGCGTTCCTTACTCGAAAGCTTTGCAGCGATTTTCGGACTGATGATCAAGGACATCGGTGTCTGTGACGGTATGTTGAGTCAAGTATTGTATATACAAGACCAAGAGTAAGTCACGCTTAATGTTGTAAATCAGCAATTGGTGTGATTCATCGAAAAAGCCGGCGAAAGTCTTTTAACCATATGAGAAATATGGAAAAAAGTCATTGGCTCGTTTCGATATCTTGCGGCGTTACCCTGCCTCCTCCAGCCCCGCGTGTCGCGGGTGAAGCTCAAGCGCGCCGAATGCGTGATCGTCGCGCCGTCTGGGCCTCGCGGATCAACCCGCAAGCCAGTCCAATGGATGTCCTGATACTGGCCAGGTTGCCAACATAGTTCGCCACGGCCTGTTCAGCGCGAGCGCCAACTACGTCCGCGGTGATCAGACCGGCGCGTGCAAGGGCGCGCATGTCTTCCCGATCATGTTCCGCGAAACGTTCGATCTTCGATACGGCAAGGTCAACCGGCGCGAAGGCGCGCACGTCAATGATTGCCGAATCGATACCTTCGATCATGATCGGCAACGAATCCAAATGCACGTCTTCGTGCAATAGCGCGAAGGACTCGTTGTACTGGCGGTCGAGATAGAGCAGGCGCGCGGCGCCGTCGGCATCGAGGTAGGCGACTTCAAGTTTGTCCGGCAGCAGGATGCGGCGCGAAAAGCTGGCGTCAATGTCTTCGCTGACACGTGCACCGGTATACAACAGTTGTGCGGCGCCACCGGCGACGTGCATCACGATCGGTGTGCCCGATCGCCGCTTGCCGGGTGTCGGCTTTTTTGCAGCACCTGTTTCCGCCCGCACTGCTGCGCCGATTGGCGCATCGGGTGAGATCGAGCGCTGGATCCGCACCACAATCTCGGCGAACGCTTTCAGGTATTCGCTTCGCAGTGTCGAAGCAGGTAACACCCGTGGCTCGGCGCGCTTCATGCCATCGACGTGACTCGCCGTCGGTGCTCAAGCATTGACAGGAAGCGCGTTGGCTCAACCGGGCTCCGCTCCAGCCACTGGCTGAACGACTCCGCTGTCGACATTCCCGGGCTCAGGGCCTCCGCAAGAAGAACCATGGCTTGCCGTTCAGGGCCGGTGCCGCGCGCCATCAACATGGCCAAGCCTGCCATGAACCAACGCGGCCCGGCCGCGAGCCAGTGTCGAACATCGGCTGAGCCGGAGGCGCACAAGTCCAGCAGGGCTTCCTCTTGCGCGCGTCCAAACGTGGCGGGAAG
>JAYTDE010000801.1:0-4403 GCA_043736195.1 Burkholderiales bacterium
AGTCGCCCAGGCTGGTTTGACGAAAGATCCGCATGCCGGGGTACCAGGGACTGGTCGCGGTCGCGCGGCCCCAGCGCCAGCAGGCGTTGTCGCTCAACAAGAGCCATACCGGCTTGCCGAGCGCACCTGCAAGATGCGCCGCGGCGGTATCGACCGAAATCACCAGGTCCAGCGAGTCCATCAGCGCGGCGGTGTCGGCGAAGGTCTTGAGTTCCGTGCTCCAGTCGGTCATGGTAAGTGGTGCGGAAGTGCCGACCGATTCTACTTGCAGCTTGAAGAACTCGACGTCGGGATTCTTGAGCGACCCCAAAAGGGACGCCGGCATCGACTTGCCGGCACCTGCAAGGAATAGCGAGGCATCGTGGCGGCGCATGCCGGCGGACCACACCAGACCCACCCGCAGACGTCCCGTCGGCTTACATCTGGCGGCGAAGGCGCTTGCCAGCTGCGGTGCTGCCTTCAGATAGGGAAGGTTAGCGGGAATCGAGGCGGCGGTGGTGCCAAATGCGCGCGGCAGCGACATCAAGGGGCAATGACGGTCAAATGCGGGCAAGGTGGCGTCGAGATCCACCACTTCCGCCACGTCGGCCAGCGAACCCAATAGTTCGCGCAACTGCGGGCGTGTGCCCAGGATCACGCGCGCGCCGCGCGCAGCCGCCAGGGGTGCATAGCGACAGAACTGCAGAGTGTCGCCGAAGCCCTGCTCGCTCCACAGCAACAAGGTCTTGCCGGCGATCGCCTCGCCGCGCCATTGCGGCTGCGCGAAAGCGCGCGCCTCGTGATTCAGGTGCCCGCTTTGCCAGCGTGCCTCGAATGCGTCCCAGCCGCGCTCGTGCTCGCCCTGCATCAAAAGCGAGTGCGCCATGTTCCAGCGTGCCTCGGCATAGCGCGGCCGCAGCCTGAGTGCGTGTTCGTAGGAGGCGATCGCCTCCGCGTGGCGATGTGCGTCGGAGAGGCCATTGGCCAGGCGGAAGTGCGCCTCCGGCATGTTCGGCGCCAGCGCCGTGGCGCGCTGGTAGGCGATGAGCGCGGCATCGAGGTCGCCTTTCTGGTGGTACACCACGCCGAGATTGAGCGGCGGCAGCGCGGATCGCCCATCGATGCGGCCGGCGTTTTCGAACGAGGCGATCGCCTGCGCATGATCGTCTGCATCAAGCTGCAAGGTGCCCAGATTGCACCAGGCGGCGAAGCATGCGGGATCGCGGGCAATCGCCGTATTGAAGTATTCGGCCGCAGCCTCGGTCTGCCCCAGTCGCTGCGCGGTGCGCCCGAGTTCGACCATGATGCCGGTGTTGCCGGGTTCGGCCGCCAGCATCTGGCGATAGATATTCGCCAGCGCTACAAAGTCGCCGGCCGCATCGAGCTTGCCGGCTTTTTTGAGCAACTGCGCTTGCGGATGCATGGGCTTTTGTGCAGGGCTACATGGCGCTGGTCATGCCGCCGTCGACGGTGAGAATGTGGCCGGTGACGTAGGAGGCTGCGTCGGAGGCCAGAAACAGGGCGGGGCCGCCGATTTCCGCCGGATCGCCCCAGCGTGCCAGCGGCGTCACGCGTTCGACCCAGGCCGAGAACTCCGCGTTTTGTGTGAGCGCCGTGTTCATCTCGGTGGCGAAGAATCCCGGTGCGAGACCGTTGACGGTGATCCGGTGCGGCGCGAGTTCAACCGCAAGAGCACGCGTCAATGCGTGCACCGCGCCCTTGCTGGCGACGTAAGCGGAAATCGACGGGCGCGCCAGATAAGCGCTGATCGAGCCGGTGATGATGATGCGGCCGCGTGCGGCCTGGATCATCAGCTTTGCCGCTTCGCGTGCGAGGGTCCACACGGCTGTCAGGTTGGTGTCGAGGATGCGCTTGAAATCGGCGGTGGCGAAATCGACTAAGGCCTGGCGATGCTGGATGCCGGCATTGGCAACCACGATGTCCAGCCGGCCGTGACGCGCCATGATGGCCGCCAGCGCAGCGTTCTGGGCCGCTTCGTCGGAAACGTCGAACGGCGCCACATCGGCCTTGCCGCCGGCGGCGGTGATTTGCCGCGCGACTTCGGCGAGCGCGCTGGCGTCGCGGCCATTGAGCACCACCAGCGCATCGGCGGCGGCATAGGCGTCAGCGATCGCGCGCCCGAGGCCGCGCGAAGCACCGGTCACCAGGGCGACCTTGCCTGCCAGGGAAAAGGGGTTGGCCATCGACATCGCTCCATTGGGTCGCACTGCGCTTTGCGCGCTGCCGCTGTTTCGGCAACTCGCCGGATTTTCGCGCATTTGCGGCTTGCGGGTCTGGTCGCGCCGATATCGATTGCCACGTTGCGTGAGGCAACCAACGCGGGCCTTGGCAAGCGCTGAATCGATTGCGCGCCACAAGGCCGGCTGAAGCGCATGTTTGTTTCGTGGTGCTCAGTGCGGCGCGCGTGCGCGGTGTTGCGAATCGCCGGGATTGCCTGACGGGCGCGCCGGTGATGCCGGTGCCGGTGCGGCTGCCGGGCGCGCCGTGACTGCGATCACTGGAACAACTGCTTGCGGGCGTTGAGCTTGCTGTATGCCGCCGGATTGCATGGCAGGGCGCCCCACCGAATGCGAGCGGCCAGGGGACTCCATCCGCTGGATCGCGGCCGGCCGTTCAGTGCGAAAACCGTGCGCGGCGCTTTCCGCACGCTGCGCCGGAGCGAGCGGTTCCTGGTGCTGGGCGCCCGCATGTCGCGCTGCGTGGTCCGCCCCGGCAAGTGGTGGCTGGCCTTGGCCTGACAAGGGTGTGGCGATGGCCTGGCTGGGTAGCGCCGCACGCAGTGCCGGCGTTGCGGCTTGCGTCACTGCTGCGGCGGCAACTTCCGCTTGCCGCGCCCGCTGCGTCGCGAACTGATCGCGCGTGGCGGCGACCGCCACCGCTGCCGCCGGTGCGCTGGCCGGAGGCGGCGGTGTTTGGCCTGACCGCGTCACCGGATGGTGGCGTCGCCCGTCGTCAGCCAATCCACCTGTGACCGAAACCGCCTGGCGTGCGCCGGCGGGCGCAGCAGTCGCGCCGCTGAAGTTCGATCCCGGCGGCATGCTGCGGGCACCGACTGCGCTTGCGCGATGCCCAGCCGCGTGCGGAGTGATGTGCGGCGCATGCGTAAACCCGGACCCGCGGCCGGTGTGCGCCATGCGCGCTTCGCGCCCTTGCCAGTCGAACGCACCGATGAAAAGTCGCGTGGGCAGTCCCACAACATGGAGATGAAAGCCGGGCGCGTAGGTGCGCGGGCTGACGGGGCTCCGCCATGCGCTCCATACGAGCGGCGGATGGCTTGGCCACCACCATCTGCCGTAGACCAGGTTGGCGTCGTAATAAGGCACGTAGATCACCTGCGGGTCCGGTGACAAAAGCAGCATGGACGGCCCTTGCTGAACAATGCTGATCAGCGCGTTCGATTGCAGGCTACCGGCGGCCTGCGCGCGTTGCCGCAACACCTGAATGCTGTCCATTACCCGCGCCTGCTGCACCAGAAAAGCGTCGCCCAGGCGCGCCACCCAGTCGGGTCTTTGCCCCATCATCGCCAGCAGTTGCGGGAACGCCAGCAGGGACTTGACGCTTGGATGCCAGCTCCAGCCCTCGACCACCCGCAGCGCATCGTCACCGCTTAGTTCCGGATGCTCCTGCGAAAAACGCGCGGCCTCCGCCACCTCCGGCCAGTAGGTCGTGGCGATCAGCAGCTGCGACAACAAGGCGTCAGGGTAAAGCGCGATCGGCGCCAACATCTGCTCCACTTCGGCTTGTGAAAATCCGCGCTGTCGTTGGTCGAGTACCTGCGGCCCATAGGTCTGGGCAAACGCCGGTCCTGGCGCCGGCACGCATGCCAGCAATCCGAGCAAGGTCGGGATCGATGCGAATCTGGCAAGCTGTTTCATGGCGTGGCTCCGGTTCCCACCAGGGGCAATGGCAGGACTCTTTCCCATAACGCGCAGTTTGCCGAAAGGGTAGTGCGCGCGGTGCGCAGCAATTGAAACAAGGTGTGAGCAGCCAGGTGAGCGCGCAGGTGCAGACATTGCCGGCCGCGATCAGTGGCGCGAGAAGGGTGGCAACGCTTGCGGCGAGTGGGCCCTGTTGTTCAGTGGCCCATGAACTGGTGTGTGGCGGTGTTGGGCGGCAGCCTCGGACGGCGGGTCAATCAGTCTGTGCAGCGGGCCTCGCGGCTGGCGCCTCTATAAATAATCCGCCCGAATGTCGATCGTCGAGCGCTTGCCGAGCGCATCGAAGTTGGTTTCCAGCCATTCCCCCGCGCGCGCGCGGCCCAGGTCGCGCAGGCTGCCGAGGTGCTTCCAACCCGGGTCGAGCTTGCTTTCCAGCCCCAGGTGCGCCAGGTCCTGGTCGGCACGGATCGCGTGCATGCGCATGTCGCGCAACTGCGAGCGGAATTCGTCCTTGATCCAGCCGTC
>JAYTDE010000802.1:0-2440 GCA_043736195.1 Burkholderiales bacterium
CATGCAAACCAGAACCCTTGTTGCCGCCCTTGTGTTGTCGTTTGGCGCTTTTGGCGCCTGCGCCGCCCCCACCGCCGTGGTCGAAGGCGTGCAAATGCCCGCCTGGGTCGAACGTGGTGGTGTCAAGCAGCCGCTGGCCGCGGGCATGGAGCTGCTGGCTGCCGACCGCATCAGCACCGGTGCCAACTCGCGCATCCTGTTGCGCCTGGCCGAAGGTAGCCAGGTCAAGCTGGGCGAGAACGCGCAGATGTCGCTGGATCGCCTGGCGCAGCGCCAGGACAACCGGCAGACCCTCCTTCTGGCCGCCATCGATGTCGCCCGCGGTGCTTTCCGCTTCACCACCGATGCCAAAGCCCGGCTGCTCAGCCGGCGCGAAGTCGATATTCGCGTTTCCACCGTCACCGCGGGCATCCGCGGTACCGACCTGTGGGGCAAATCCGCCGGCGATCGCGACATCGTGTGCCTGATCGAAGGCAGGATTGTCGTGCAGCGCGAGGCGGAGCAGCCGGTCAATCTGGATCAGGCGCTGCAGTTCTACATCGCGCCCAAGGCCAATGGCCGGCCCGACACCTCGAAGCCGGTGCAACTGGCCACGGTCACGGCCGAGCAACTCACGCAGTGGGCGGCGGAGACGGAAATCGCGACTGGCCAGGGTGCCGCGCGGCGCGGCGGCAAGTGGAAGCTGGTGGCGGCGTCGAGCGCTGACCAGAATGCAGCGCTGGCGGTGTACGACAAGCTGCGTGCCGAGGGCTATGCCGCCTCGATTTTCCCGATCGGGAACGCGCAGACGCGTGCCTACGAGGTGCGCATCGGCGGCTTGCCCAGCAAGGCCGAAGCCGAAGCGCTAGGCATCAGGGTTGAGTCGATAGCCGGCAGCCGGGGCCGCGCCGGCACCTGATTCCAACTACCGCCGTCCGGCGCTTGCCAACACGCTTGCCGGGCGCGCTGGTCCGGGCGGCCCGCCGCGATGTATGCTTGCGTCTTCGATTCCGGAGACGTGAAGCATGAAGCAACGCCCGCAGTTAGGTGCGCTTGGCATCAACGGCGAACGCCTTTGGTCATCCTTGATGGACATGGCCAGGATCGGCGCGACCCCCAAGGGCGGCGTCAAGCGCATAGCGCTCACGCCCGAAGACAAGGCCGGTCGCGACCAGTTTGTAGCCTGGTGCAAGGCGTCAGGGCTCACGGTACGGGTGGATCGCATCGGCAACATCTTTGCCCGGCGCGAAGGCGCCGATCCGGCCGCCGCGCCGGTGATGAGTGGCAGCCACCTCGACACCCAGCCCTCCGGCGGGCGCTTCGATGGCTGCTATGGTGTGATGGCGGCACTGGAAGTGTGCCGCAGCCTCGACGACCATGGCATCCGCACGCGGGCGCCGATCGAGGTAGCGGTGTGGACCAATGAGGAGGGTTCCCGCTTCACGCCGGTGATGGAAGGCTCGGCCGTGTTCGTCGGTGCCTTCACGCTCGAGCACGCACGGGCGCAGAAGGATGCCGAGGGCATCGCCATGGGCGACGCCCTCGACGCCATCGGCTACAACGGCGATGCGCCGATCGGTACACCGGTGGCGGCGTATTTCGAGGCGCATATCGAGCAGGGCCCGGTGCTGGAGAATGCCGGAAAGGTTATCGGCGTGGTCACCGGCGGGCTCGGCCAGCGCTGGTTCAACCTGACGGTCACGGGCATGGAAGCGCATGCCGGGCCGACCCCGATGCATCTGCGCCGCGATGCCTTGCAGGGCGCCACCTACATCATGCAGGCGATCGATGCGCTGGGACGCAGCGGGGTGGACACCCGTGGCACCGTCGGTTATGTGAAGGTGGAGCCCAATTCGCGCAACGTGATTCCGGGCCGGGTGACCTTCAGTGTCGATTTGCGCGCCGGCAACGATGAAGAGTTGGCGCGTCTTGTGGCCGGCATGCACGAAGCGGCCGAGCGGGTTTGCCGCGAGCGGCGTCTGGAGCTCGCCATCGAACAGACCGTCTACTACCCGCCGACGCCATTTGCGCCGGAATGCCGGGCCGCGGTGCGCGCGGCTGCCCTGCGCCTGGGCTACCCGCACATGGAACTGGTAAGCGGCGCCGGGCACGATGCGATTTGCCTGGCCTCGGTGTGCCCGGCCGGCATGATCTTCGTGCCCTGCAAGGACGGCATCAGCCACAACGAGATCGAGGATGCCAAGGCGTCCGATCTCGCCGCCGGCTGCAATGTGCTGCTGCACGCCATGCTCGAACACGCCGAGGTGCTGTGATGGTCGATCAGGCGCGGTTGCGTACGCGGCTTGAAGCAGCGCTCGACGCCAATCACCAATGGATGCTGGGCACCTTGCAAAACGTGGTCGAGGCGGAAAGCTTTTCGGGCCACGAGCAGGCGGCGCAGACCGAGATGCGTTTCGCGCTCGAAGCCCTGGGCTTCGCGGTGCGCGAAATACCGACCGAC
>JAYTDE010000803.1:0-1762 GCA_043736195.1 Burkholderiales bacterium
CCCTTCCGACAGGCCTTGCACCAGCCCGGCGATGCAGATCTGGTTGACCATCTTGGCCAGTTGCCCGGCGCCAACCGGCCCCAGGCATTGCGCCATGCGCCCGTAGGCCATGATGACTGGTTTGATTTCGTCGAAGGTGGCCGCGTCGCCACCGCACATGATGGTCAGCATGCCGTTTTCGGCACCGGCCTGGCCACCGGACACCGGCGCGTCGATGAAACGCAGGCCCAGTCTGGCGGCTTCGGCGGCGAGCTCGCGCGCCACATTGGCCGAGGCGGTGGTGTGATCGACGAACACCGCGCCCTTTTTCATGCCGGCGAAGGCACCGTTTTCACCCAGCACCACCGAGCGCAAGTCGTCATCGTTGCCCACGCAACAGGCGACGACGTCGCAGTCGCTTGCCGCCTCGCGCGGGGTGGCGGCGTGGCTGCCGACATGCTGGATGGTCCAGTCGGCGGCCTTGGCCGCCGAACGGTTGTAGACCACCACCGAGTGCCCTGCCTGCTTCAAGTGGCCGGCCATGGGAAAGCCCATGACGCCCAGGCCCAGGAATGCCGTCTTGCGCGGGGTGGCGGGTTCGTATTGTTTGCTCATGATGGGGGTGTTCCCGGAAGTGTTGGGTTGCGATCGCGGCGTCGTGGACGACGCGGCCGAACGCGATTTTACTTGATGGGGTTTGGCCTGCGGCGCCACCGACGCGTGGCGCGGCGCGACGGCCTGGGTGGCGCGAGCCCTTTTCAGGCAACGGTCCGCCAGACGCCGTCGATCAGGCCTTCGATCGGCGCAAAGTTCGCCTTGTAGGCCATTTTGCGGCTGTCGCGGATCCAGTAGCCCAGGTACAGGTAGGGCAAACCGAGGCGCTTGCACTGGTCGATCTGCCACATGATGCCGAAAGTGCCGAAGCTGGCCTTCAAGTCATCCGGATCATAGAAGGTGTACACCGACGACAAGCCATCGTTGAGGATGTCGATGATCGACACCAGCTTCAGCGGCCCCTCGTCGGCGCCGCCCGCCAGCGGGTCGCGAAACGCGATCAGGCGGCTGTTGATGCGGCTCTGCAGAAGGAAATGCGCGTACTGGTCGCGACTATCCTGATCCATGCCGCCGCCGGCGTGCCTGCTCGCCTGGTAACGCAGGTACAGCGCATAGTGCTCGGCTACGTAACCCAGGCCGGTGACCGAAGGTCGCAAGTGTTCATGTTTTTTCCATGCGCGCGCCTGTGAGCGGCTTGGTTCGAAGGTGGCGACCGGCACCCGCACCGGCACGCATTCGCGGCAGCCGTCGCAATGCGGGCGATAGGTGAAGATACCGCTGCGCCGAAAGCCGGCGCGCACCAGCTCGGAATAGGCGTCCGCATTGATCAGGTGCGATGGCGTGGCCACCTGCGAGCGCGCCAGGCGGCCGTTGATGTAGCTGCACGGGTAGGGCGCGGTCGAGTAGAACTGCAGGACCGAGAAGGGCAGTTCGTTAAGCTTGGTCACGCCGCATGCTCCACACCGAAGCGGCGCCCAAGGCTTGTCCAGCCGGTCATCGGTGCGTCGCAGGTCAAGCTGCGCAAGTGGGCGGTGAACTCGGCGCGCGGGATTTCGCGCGCACCGAGCGAGGCGAGATGGCTGGTTTGCATTTGACAATCAATGATGCCACAACCGGCCTCGCGCAAGAAATCGGCCAGATGCGCGAAAGCGATCTTGGAGGCATCGGTGGCATGGGAAAACATTGATTCCCCGTAAAACGCGCGGCCGATCGCCACGCCATAAAGGCC
>JAYTDE010000804.1:0-6095 GCA_043736195.1 Burkholderiales bacterium
CGAGACGGATGCCGTCCGGATCCTCGAACAACACCGAGTAATACCCCGGCGCCCAAGGCGCTTCCTCCGGCGGGTGCACGATGCGTGCGCCGATGTCGAGCAGGAACGTGTGCAGTTTGTCTATGTCCTCGCGGGTGCGGGCGCGAAAGCAGAAATGATGCAAGCCCGCCCGCCCTTGCTCGAAAGGCGCGGCGCCGAATGCGGCGGCCACCGGCGCGACCAGGATGCCGGTGCGGCTGCCGACGCCGTAGATGCGTTCGTCGCTGTCGAACATCAGTTTCATTTCAAGTTTCTCGAACAGCCGGCGATAAAACGCGCGGCAGGCCGGATAGTCGTTGACCGACAACTGGATGTGGGCGATGCCGTTCATTTCCATGCCGTGCTTCCTCGCAGCAGTGGTAAGCGCCGGTGCAGCGCAAGTCCGCTCGTGCCCTCACCCAAACCGGGCCTGAGCGTCAGATCATCGTCGTAGTCACCGCCGTTCTGGCTGCGAAAGGCGATCGGTGCGTCGCTGAAGAGGCCCTCGAGCCGCGCCGTGTAGGCGTCCCGCAGGGTGACGAACTGTTCCTCGGCCACGCGGTTGGTGCCGTGCGCGGCGAAGATCGGCAACACCTCCATGCCGGTGTAGAACAGCGTGCCATGGGTCACCGGAAACAGCAGGTCTTCGAGCCGCCCGTTGACGCCGCGCCCGGAGAAGTGCGGCGCCAGGCCGCCGGCGGTGACCGCCAGCAAGGCGCGTTTGCCCGCAAGCTTGCCCTCGCCATAGCGGCTGCTGTAGCGCGCGCCGGGCGCGGTCAGGCCGTAGGCGAAGCCGTTTGAAAGCACGCGGTCGAACCAGCCTTTGAGTATCGCCGGCACGCCGAACCACCACAACGGGAACTGCAGGATCAGCGCATCGGCGCGCTTAAGCTTGGCCTGCTCGGCCACCACATCCGGTGTCAACGAGCCGCCTTCGGTCGCGCGGCGCGAGGCCGCGCCCACCGCCAGGCGCGCGCCGGGCTCCTCGGCCGGAAAGTCGTCGGCGTCGACCACGGCTTTCCATTTCATCGCGTACAGGTCGGATTGTTCGACCCGATGGCCGAGTCGGCCCAGCACATCAAGCGCATGATTGCCAAGCGCGCCGTTGAGCGAGCGTGGTTCGGGGTGGCAGGTGACCAACAGGATGGTACGGGATGAGGGCATCTGCTGCTCCGGCATTCGAACTTGAGATTGCCCGCGCTTGGCCGCCGGGCCCAATGAATTCTAGCGGTGCCAACCCGGTCACAGGATTCAGGACGCGTTAGTCGAGATGCCGGCACGCTTCCGCGGCCTCTGCTTCAATCATGATCGCGGGCCACCAGCGCGTCGCCTGGTGGTCGAGGCCGGTGACCTGAAGCAGTTCGCGCACCTGCGGCGCGCGGCTCTGAATGCCGATCCGGCGCGGTTGGCGTATCGTAAGCGCACCGGCGAAACGGACCGGATGCCGCACCAGCACCTCCTCAAGGCCTTGGAGATACCGATATGAGCGTTTGGACCGCCGCCGGCTACGCCCGGCCCGAACTGCTGGTCGATTGCGACTGGCTGGCTTGCCATATGAATGACGCGGACCTGCGGCTGTTCGACTGCACCGTGATCTTGAAGCCGGATGCGAACGGCACCCAGCAGGCGATCTCCGGCCGCCCCGACTACGAACGCGGCCACATTCCCGGTGCGCACTTCATCGACCTGCAGCAGGACCTGTCCGACAACAGCAGCCGGCTGCGCTTCACCCTGCCGGACGCGGCGCATTTCGCCGCCGCGATGCGGCGCCTGGGTGTCTCCGACGATTCTCAGGTGGTGCTCTACAGCACCGGCAACTACTGGTGGGCCACCCGCGTGTGGTGGATGCTCCGGGTGTTCGGCTTCGAGCGCGCCGCCGTGCTCGACGGCGGCTTTGCCAAGTGGGCCGCCGAAGGCCGGCCGCTGGCGACCGGGCCGGCGCCGGCGCCACCCGGCACGGGCGTGTTCAGCGCGCACTATCGCGCCGCAATGGTGGCCGATGCAGGCGCTGTGGTTGCCGCCATCGACGACCCGGCGCAAGTGGTGGTCAACGCGCTGGCCGCCGAGCAGTTCAACGGCACCAGCCCGGTTTCCTATGGCCGCTGCGGGCGCATTCGCAACAGCATCAGCGTGCCGGCCGCGTCGCTTGTTGCACCGGGCTCGCACACCATGCTGCCGGCGCGCGATCTCGCCGACGCGCTTGGCGCCCGGCTCACCTCGGGCTACGGCCGGGTCGTCACCTATTGCGGCGGCGGCATCGCCGCCACCGGAGATGCGTTTGCGCTGGCTCTCCTGGGGCTCGACAACGTCGCGGTGTATGACGCTTCGTTGCAGGAATGGGCGACGGATCCGGCTCTGCCGATGGACTGCGGTTAGCGCGGAATCCCGCTGGCGATCCACGGGAAGGCCACGATCAGCCCCACCACCACCATGGCGGCGAACACGAACGGCAGCGAACCGGCGTAGATGTCGCCAAGCGTGATGTCGTCGCGCTCAAGCGTCATCTTGATCAAGAAAGGCGCCATGCCCAAGGGCGGGGTGATCAGAACGGTTTCGACGGTGATCGCGGTGATGATGCCGATCCATGCATTGCCGCAAGGTATCGCAAAGCGTGGCACAAGGCAGACAGCGCCAAAACGCCGGAACTCGATCACTTCCCGTCCGACGCCGGCGCCCAGCCTTCGAGGTTGATGAAGTAGCGCGTCGCCTTGCCCTGGCCCTGACTGGCGATAAGGCCGGCGCCCTGCAGCGCGGACAGGTCGCGAAACGCCGTGGCGCGTGACAGTCCGGTGAGCGCGACATACTTGCGTGTCGTGAGGTCGCCTTCAAACCCGCGCGGTCCGGCGTCGAGCAGGCGGTTGATTACCTTGGCCTGGGCCGCGTTGACCCGCGTGTCGGCGTGGTCGGCCCAGAAACGTGCCTTGGCGAGCGCCGACATCACTACCAGTCGCGAGCGCGCGCAAGCCTGGGAGAACGTGCCGCAAAACCATTGCAGCCAGCGGTTGATGTCGGCGCCGTCACGGCTGGCCAACTGCAATTGGTCGTAGTAGCGTGAGCGCGTAGCGGCCATTTCCGCGGCAAGGCTGTAGACGCGCGGCAGCGCGCGCAGGTCCTGCGCCAGCGCGAGATCGACGATGGCGCGCCCGAGGCGGCCGTTGCCGTCTTCGAAGGGATGAATGATTTCAAACCAGAGGTGCGCGATGCCGGCACGCAGCAGGCCGTCGAGGGCCCGGCTTTCACCGTTGAACCAGTCAAGAAACCGCCTGACTTCGGCTGGAACTCGCAGCGCCGGCGGCGCTACGTAGTGGACCCTTGGGTTGTGCAACGGGCCGCTCACGATCTGCATGGCTTCGCTGGCGGTACGCAACTTGCCGGGCCGGATTTTGTCCAGACCCGAATAGCCGGTTGGAAACAAGGCGGCATGCCAGCCGCACAGCCGCTTCAAGGTGAGCGGAGCGTTCCAGCGAACCGAAGCGTCTTCCTGCATGTCGAGCAGGCCATCGACGGCGCGCGCCGGCGCCAGTGGCGCATCGGCGATTCCGAGGCGACGCGCGATCGAGGAACGCAGGCTCGCGATGTCGAGGTTTTCGCCTTCGATGGCCGCGGTGGCCAAAGACTCGCCTTCCCAGATGCGCGCCTGTACAGCGCGCGATTCGCGCATGCCCAACGCCTGCGACAGGCCGAGGATTTCGCCCTGCGCGCGGCGCGCGGCAGCCAGTGCCGAGGTTAGCGCTTGTGCGTCATGCCGGAAGTCGGGCCATGCGGGCGATTCCCAGATCCAGTCGGCCATGAAGCGTATCGTAGCATAATACGCCGCACGAAGTGAAGCGTATTGTGGTCAGATTCGCTTCGCAGCAGACCTCAAGGTCGGCAGGCGAGGTCTGTCACATCTCTGCGCTTGTCAGACTGTTGGCGCCGGTTGAATTTTGACCATGCGCGGGACGCTGTGGCCTCTTGAGCAGGGGGCAAACAATCTGGTCAATTTTCAACCGGAACTACTGCGGATTACTGATCCGTTGTCGACCGGCGTCAACAGACGCGCCAACCATTTCACACAAGTACGTCCCACCAGGGGTTTGCCGATGTTCCGCGCCACCCTGCTCTGGTTTGCCAACCTCATATTCACCTGCCACATCGCCTTTACCGGCTTCACCGGCGCGCAGACCGCGCCTGCAGCGCCCACTACAGAGAAACCCTATGTGCCGCGATCCGGGCAGCAGGGAAAAGACGTGATCTGGCTGCCGACCCCGCAGGACGTGGCGATCGACCTGGCCTCGGGTGACGGCCGCACCGTGATTACCGCGGCCAAGCTGGGCGCGCGTGCACTCGGCATCGAATACAACCCGGACATGGTCGAGTATTCCGGGCGCCAAGTGGCGGCAGCGGGCATGACCGAGCGCGCCAGCTTCGTCAGGGCAGACCTGTTCGAGACCGGTTTCGCCGAGGCCAGCGTGTTCACCATGTCCCTCTTGCCCGACATCAACCGGAAGCTGCGGCCGATGATCCTCGAACTCGAGCCGGGCACGCGCATCGTTTTGAACACCTTCGCCATAGCCGAACGGAAGCCGGACGCCGAGGCGGAACTGCATAGCCAGCCCGGCTGCGACATTTCCTTCTGCCGGGTACTGCACTGGGTGGTACCGCAGAAAGTCGAAGGCTCCTGCACAGTGGCGCAGGGGGAGGTCAAGCTCGAGCAGGAATTCCAGATGCCCACCGTCATGCTCAAGCATGGCACCACGGTGTTCACCCCCAGCGGGCGCGTCTATGGCGAGCAGATCAAGTTGAGTGCCGGCGAAAAACAGTATCGCGCCCACCTCTCGGGTGGCAAGCTGGAGCTGCGCGAGCGCTAACGGTCGGGGCGAGCGCTGTACCTTGCGGCGACTGGGCGACCGTCAGACCGTTGGGCATCTATTCGGGCTGCGTCGTGTTGGCAAAGGCTGTCTGAAATTCCTGCTGGACGTAGTTCATTCATTTCAGGGTCTCCTTTAGTGGTGCCGCCACATGGACCGCCGAAATCTGCAGCAGGTTGGCCAGCATTCGATAAATCATTCGCCACTGCAGGCCGAGACGCGAGGAGTGATGGCCTTTCCAATCTCCGGAAAGCGCTTCATCGTCTGCTGCGGCTTTCAGTCGCCCGCGCAAGCGGCCCGCCGACGACCTACGGCTTGAACTTGGCGGGATCGATGCGCGCCACCGCTTCCTTCCAGCGCAGGCGGTCTTCACGCAGGAATGCCGGAAAGCGGTCGGGCGCGACGGCGGTATCGAGATCGAAGCCGATTTTCAGGAGAACGTTGTCGATGAAGTCCCTGCTCGACACGGCGTCCCAGATCACGCCGGACAGACGCTTGACGATGTCGGGCGGCGTTGCCGCCGGGGCGAACATGCCGAACCACGCGCCGACGGTGTAGTCGGCGAAGCCCAGTTCGATGAAGGTGGCGACGTTCGGCAGCAGGGGATGGCGTCGCGCGCCGCTTAAGGCAATCGCCTTCACCTTGCCGGTGGCGAGGTGCGGCAATGGCAGCGTCAGCGCGGCGAACAGGAGCCTGGTCTCGCCGGCGAGCAGCGAATTGAATGCCGGCGCGATGCCCGCGTAGGGCACGTGGATCATGTCCAGGCCGGTCAAGGCCATGAAGCGCTCCATGCCGATATGGTGCTGGCTGCCCACACCGGCCGACGCATACGGCACCTTGCCCGGGTTGGCGCGGATGTAGGCGACCAGCTCGCGCAGATTGCTGGCCGGAAAGTCGCCCGCGACCACCAGCAGCAAGGAGGCCTGGCACAGCAGGGAGAGCGGGGCGAAATCGTTGTCCGGGTTGAATTGCATCGGGTTGCCCAACGCGGGCAGGATCGAGAACGGCGGATCGTTGGCCAGGAGCAGGTTGTAGCCGTCGGCCGGCGAGCGCGCCGCCGCTGCGACGCCGACCTGGCCGGCGGCGCCCGAGCGGTTCTCGATGACCAGCGGCTGGCCCAGCACCGGCAAGATCCGCTGGCCGACCTGGCGGCCGATCAGGTCGAGGGTGCCGCCGGCCGGAACCGGCACGATGGCGCGGATCGGCCGGTTTGGATACCCCTGCTGG
>JAYTDE010000805.1:0-1627 GCA_043736195.1 Burkholderiales bacterium
TGCTGGAGGCCCCGCGCATCTTCATCAATGCCGGTGGCCGCGCCGCTATGCCCGACCTGCCGGGCATCGATAGCGTGCCCACCCTCAATAACGAGCGCATCATGCACCTGGATCAGGTGCCGGCGCACCTGATCATCATCGGCGGCAGCTACATTGGCCTGGAGTTCGCGCAAATGTACCGGCGCTTCGGCGCACGCGTGACGGTGATCGAGACCGGCCCGCGCATCATCGGCCGCGAGGACGCCGACGTGTCCGAAGCGATCCGCCTGATCCTCGAAGGCGAAGGCGTCGAATTCCGCTTGAACGCCGGCGGCCTCCGCCTTGCAAGCCACGCGGCCGGCGTCGCGGTCTCGCTGCGCGACGCCAACGGTGGGGCGACCATCGAGGGCTCCCATCTGCTGGTGGCGACCGGGCGGGTCCCCAACACCCACGACCTCGGCCTGATCGTGGCAGGTATCGCCACCGACGCGCGCGGCTACATTGTGGTTGATGACAGCCTCGCCACCAGCGTACCCGGGGTGTATGCCGTGGGCGATTGCAATGGCCGCGGCGCCTTCACCCATACCAGCTGGAACGACTACGAGATCGTCGCAGCCAACCTGTTCGACCGCGCCAGCCGCAAGGTCAGCGAGCGCATCAGCGCTTATGCCCTGTTCGTCGATCCGCCCCTGGGTCGCGTGGGCATGACCGAGGCCCAGGTACGCGCCTCGGGGCGTGCGGCCCTGGTGGCGAAAATGCCGATGAGCCGTGTCGGGCGGGCCCGCGAGATGGGCGAGACAGCCGGTTTCATGAAGGTCGCGGTCGACGCGCAAACGCAGCAGATCCTGGGCGCCGCGATTCTCGGTGTGCATGGCGATGAAGTGATCCATGCCCTGCTTGAAGTGATGGTTGCGCAGCAGCCCTACACCCTGCTTGCGCGTGGCGTGCATATCCACCCCACCGTCTCCGAACTGTTGCCCACCCTGCTGGAGGGGCTCAAGCCCATGAGCTGAGGCGGCCCTTGTATATTCGCGGCCATGAACTATGACGCCCTGGTTTGCGAATCCTTGAGCGACGACCTCTCCGGTCTCGCTATCCGTTCACTGCCACAACCCGTGCCAGGCCCCGGTCAGGTGCTGGTCAAGGTGCGTGCCGCCGCGCTCAATTTTCCCGATTTCCTGATGACCCAGGGGCGCTACCAGTTCAAGCCGGAACTACCCTTCGTGCCCGGGCTTGAGGCAGCGGGTGAAGTGATGGCGGTTGGGACGGGCGTCAGCGCTATCAAGACCGGTGAAGCAGTTGTGGTCCATGCCCGCGCCGGCGCGATCGCCGAATGCATGCTGGTGAGCCAGGCCGAAGTGCGCGCGATTCCGCCCGGCCTCGATTTCGTTGCGGCAGCGGCGTTTCACGCGGCGGCCATCACGGCTTACGTGGCCCTGGTGCGCCGCGCCGCGTTGCAGGCCGGCGAGACACTTCTGGTGCACGGCGCCAGCGGTGGTGTCGGCATGGCCACGGTACAACTCGGGCGCCATCTTGGCGCACAGGTGATCGCCAGCGGGCGCTCGGACGACAAGCTCGCGATCGTCCGCGCCCAGGGTGCGCACCACAGCATCAATCTCAAGGAAGACCTGCGCGAACGCGTGATGCA
>JAYTDE010000806.1:0-2700 GCA_043736195.1 Burkholderiales bacterium
TCGCCTCGACCCCGAATGTGCTGATTGTTCCGCCGGAATCGGCCATCAAATCGCCCAAAGACTTGATCGACTTCGCGCGCAAGAATCCGGGCAAGCTCAATTTCGGCTCCGGCTCCAACGGCAGCACCGGCCATCTGGCAGGCGAATTGATGAAGCAGATGACCGGCACCTTCATCGTCCACATTCCTTATTCGGGCGGCAGCCCGGCACTGCTGGCCCTGATGGCCGGCCAGACCGACCTGATGTTCGACAACCTGGCCAACGCCAGCGCGCAGATCAAGGCGGGCAAGGTCAGGCCGCTGGCGGTCACCACCCAGAAGCGCTCGGCCTTCGCGCCGGACCTGCCCACCATGGCCGAGGCCGACCCGCGCTTGAAAGGTTTCGATCTCGATACCTGGTTCGGCATCCTGGCGCCGGCCGGCATTCCGAAAGAAGCGCAGGACAGATTGCATGCGGAGATCGTCAAGGCACTGGCAACGCCCGACCTGAAGGAGCGCCTGACGCGCATGGGGGCGGAAGCCGGTGGCAACACGCCGCAGCAGTTTGGCGAATTCATCCAGCGCGAAATGGTGAAGTACGCGCGCATCGTCAAGCTGTCGGGCGCAAAGGTCGATTGACGCGAAACGGGTCCGACAGGCATGCAACCACAAGTGCGCAGAGCGTATCGTCATGCGCCTTCAGGCAACAAGCAAGTTCAGCAATACAGCATTTGCTGCAACGCACAACTCAAACACCTTGTAAAACAACACCGGTAAAGTTGAAAGTCAGTATCATTGCGCACCTTTAAAAGCATTGACCGGCTGAATTGTCAGGTCAACGCCGGTCGCAAAATTGCATGATCAGGCACGCACTTCCGGGCAGCCACGAATTATCGCGAGGAGATGAAGCAAGATGAAAATCAAGAATTACCAGGATTTCTACGCCGGACTGTTGTTCCTGATCTTCGGCGTTGTGGCGGCGTGGCTATCCACCAGCTACAACATGGGCACCGGGGCGCGCATGGGCCCGGGCTACTTTCCGTTCTATCTCGGCGTGATTCTCGCGGTGTTGGGTGTGATCATCCTGATCATGGCGCTGGGCATCAACGACGGCAAGGAACACCCGGTCACGCTCAAGCCGCTGGTGGTGTTCATCGCGATGATGGTGTTCTCTTTCATGGCCGGATTGGTTGGCGCCAGCCCGAATGCGTCCCTTGCCATCGGCACGATCGCCGGTTGCGTGCTGTCTTACTACATCGGCATGCCTGCGATGGGCCTGATCCTGATATCGGTCACCTTGTTCGGCCTGATGTTGAAGGGCCTGGGCCTGGTGATTTGCGTCACCGGCCTGGTGATCATCTCGTCTTTGGCCAGCCACGAACGGCGGCGCAATGAAATTATCGGAAGCGTGGTGCTCCTGTGCGCGACCGCGGTAGGCGTTTTCGTCTACGGCATCAAGCTGCAAATGCCGGTGTGGCCGGACACGCAGGAACTGGGGCGCATGTTCGTGCCTGCCGAGAAAAGAAAATAGAGCGAGCGGATAAGAGACCATGGACACCTTCAATACACTAATGGCCAATTTGTCGCTGGGTTTCGCGACGGCCCTCACCTTGCAAAACCTGATCTACTGCTTTGTCGGCTGCCTGTTGGGCACGCTGATCGGCGTTTTGCCGGGCATCGGCCCGATCGCCACCATCGCGATGTTGCTGCCCGCCACCTACGCGCTGCCGCCGGTGGCGGCGCTGATCATGCTGGCCGGCATCTACTACGGCGCGCAGTATGGCGGCTCGACCACCGCGATTCTGGTCAACCTGCCGGGTGAGTCCAGTTCGGTGGTGACCATGCTCGATGGCTACCAGATGGCCAGAAGGGGGCGGGCCGGTGCGGCCCTATCGGTGGCGGCTTTGGGCTCATTCATCGCGGGCTGTTTTGGCACCCTGATCCTGGCCGCCTTCGCCGCCCCACTGGCCGAACTGGCCTTCAAGTTCGGGCCGGCCGAGTACTTCTCGCTGATGGTGCTGGGCCTGATTGGCGCGGTGGTACTGGCTTCGGGCTCGTTGATCAAGGCGATCGGCATGATCATCCTGGGCCTGTTGCTGGGCTTGGTCGGCACCGACGTCAACACCGGCGTATCGCGCTTCGCCTTTGGCATCCCGGAACTGTCCGACGGCATCGGCTTCATCAGCGTGGCCATGGGTGTGTTCGGCTTCGCCGAGATCATCTCCAACGTCGACATGAAAGGTGCGCGTGAGACCTTCACCAACAAGGTCGAAGGCCTGATCCTTTCCTGGAAGGATTTCAAGGAAGCCATGCCCGCCGTCATTCGCGGCACCGGCATCGGCTCGCTGTTGGGCATCCTGCCTGGCGGTGGCGCCTTGCTGGCGGCATTCGCGTCCTACACCATCGAAAAGAAAATCGGCAAGAATCCGCAGCCGCCTTTTGGCCAGGGCAACATCCGCGGTGTCGCCGGCCCCGAGTCGGCCAACAACGCCGGCGCCCAGACCTCGTTCATTCCGCTGCTCACCCTGGGCATTCCGCCCAACGCGGTGATGGCGCTGATGGTCGGTGCCATGACCATCCACAATATCCAGCCCGGCCCGCAGGTGATGACATCGAACCCGGCGCTGTTCTGGGGCATGATCGCCTCGATGTGGATCGGCAACCTGATGCTGGTGATCCTGAACCTGCCGCTGATCGGCATGTGGGTGCAGTTGCTCAAGGT
>JAYTDE010000807.1:0-10758 GCA_043736195.1 Burkholderiales bacterium
CTCCAGCAAAATCTCGCCCGGGTGGACAGGACGCATACCATTCTTGAACATGTTGCACTCCAATGCTGCTCAGTTGTTCAGGAGCCCAGCCGCATTCAATGCGGATCCTCGATCAGGACGTCATAGGGGCCGTTCGAGTCCCACTTGAACGTCAATCGCCATTGATCATTTATTCGCACGTGCCAAGCCCCGTCGTATTCCTTCAGGTCGTTGCCGGGAGGCGCCTTCATGAAGTTCAGCGACGGCGCCGCGTCAAGTTGGGCTAGCTTTCGCTCGGCTACCTTCTTGATGTTCGCGAACCTCGCGCTCCTGCCAGTGGTAAAAAGTGCGAGGGTATCTGCACACGAGAACGACTGAATCGCCATGCAAAAAGTTTAGCCCTTATCCGTTTAACAGTCAATTGCCAGGCTTCCCCGTAACCTCCGAGGTCAATGGCCAGACGGCGCGGACTGCTTCTTGAGGGCCGTGCTTGGGCGCGGGCTGGTCACTGCGAAGGTCATCCGACGCACGGAGCCTTTCCGACAGCCGGGTTGCATCGGCAGGCATTATTTCGGGGCGATGGACCGTCAAACGCATGCGATTCATCGTCGCTGAGAATCAGCTTTCCAGCAGGCGCATTCAATCTTTGAGTGTCTGGTGTTGGCCGAAACTGCTGGGAGATGAATGTGGCTGGCATGGCTCGCCAGCGACAGCTTCGTGGCGGACACCGGACGGACGACTCAACCGTCGCCTTGGGGCAGGAGACGACCCAAACCGGACCGCCGCGTTCCTCCAAAGCTGCCGTTGAGGCGTAGACTGAACCCTGACTTGGATTGGCGGGCGCGCTGGCGTTCAATGAAATTCTTCCTCGGGGACTGAGCATGGCTATTGAAAAATTGAACCCGCCTGACGTAGCACCGCCAATCGCGTTTTATAGCCATTTGGCAGTGGTGCCGTCGGGCCACAAATTGCTGGTGCTTGCCGGTCAGGTTGGTAATCGCCTCGATGGCAGTATTCCCGACTCGCTCGATGACCAATTTGAACAGGCCCTCAACAATATCGTCACGATTCTCCGGTCCCAGGGAGCTAATTCAGAGGATGTAGTCAAGGTGACCTGCTACCTAGCGGAGAGGCCGCAGAATTTTGTTCGTATCGGTGCCGCGCTGAGGGCTGCATTTACCGGAAAGCCACCTGCCCAGACGTTTCTCATCGTGGCAGGCTTGGCGTTTCCCCAATTGAAAGTCGAGATTGAGGCGGTAGCTGCCGTCCGTTCAAGCTGACGTTTGTAGCGTATTTCTCACCATGGTGTGCGCTTGTCAGCGGGCGCAACGATGTTGTCACGCTGTCAAAGTCTGCTCCCGCGCAGTAAGCAGCCGATAGACCGCGCATTTCCGTCGGGCCGTCCCCGACCCGAAGCCGACATTCAAGATAGGCTAATCAGGATGAACAGGCGTGACACGGTACTTGCGCTTTTTGCCGCTGGCGCTTTGGGCCTGCCGTTCGCATCCTTCGCCCAGCAACCGAAAAAACCATGGCGTGTCGGGTTCTTTTTGTCCGGTTCGAGGCGAACTGGCGGAGCGAACGAAGAGGCATTTCTCACTGGGATGAAGGAGCGCGGCTATGAGGTCGGCCGGAACCTCGTCGTCGATACGCGCTATGCCGAGGGAGATGCGGCGCGCTATCCAGCGATCGCGGATGAACTCATCGCCCTTGGACCCGACGTACTGGTTGTTTCCAGTACAGGGAACGCGATCGTCGTAAAACGCAAGACAACGACGATCCCGATCGTGCTGGGTAGTGTCGGTGATCCGGTTGGAGATGGGCTGGCGCAGAGCCTGGCGCGGCCGGGAGGCAATGTGACCGGCAATTCCCTGCAAATTTTCGAGCTGGGCGCGAAGCAGATCGAGTCGATTGTCGAGCTGCTGCCGCGCATGCGCCGCGTCGCGTTGCTCTCTGAACTTTCACAGGTGAAGTCCGCGAGAGAACGGTACGAGAAAATTGCCAATACGGCGGCCGCCACGAAAGGCCTTTCGCTGGAGGTGCATAGCGTTGACAGCCCTGAGACAGTGCGTCAGGCATTCCGGGCGTTGGAGAAGCGACGTGCGGACGCGCTGCTAATCAGTCCGTCGCCCGCTTTCAATGTCCTGCGGCCAGAGATTTGCCAAAGCGCGGCAAGGATCCGCCTCCCGCTCGTCGGCTTTTCGGAAGAGTGGCCGCAAGACGGCGCGCTGATGAGCTTCAGTCCGAGTTGGGTAGAGGCCTACCGCCGCGCGGCCTACTTCGTGGATCGGATATTGAAGGGGGCGAGGCCGGCCGACCTGCCGATCGAGCAACCGACAAAATTTTCGCTGGTGATCAATGCGAAAGCCGCCAAGGCGCTCGGCGTCAGGATTCCGCAGTCCATACTTATCCGTGCCGATCGGGTGATCGAATAGCAGTTCCGCGGATGTCGGCTCCTGGCCGCAACCCGCCGGACAACAGCTCGAATTTCTTCCGGGCCAATGGCCGCATTCAGGCGTATTGCGGCCAACCACCATCGCCATCATCGACGTTGACCGCGCCGGCCCGGTGGTAGCGAACCCGGCCAACTTGCCTGACCGGCAAGGCCGGCACCGCGCGCTGCACAAGGCTACTTGCTCGCACCGGGCAATCGTCGCGCAATCGCCAGGCACCCACCTGCAACGCGACGCAGCGCTCACTCAAGGACTTCCGTCGCGCGGATCATCACCGTGTGCGGAATCGCAAGGCCCAGCGCTTGGGCAGTCTTGAGATTGAGTACCAGGGCGAACTTGGTCGGCTGTTCGACCGGCAGATCGGCCGGTTTGGCGCCCCTGAAAATCTTGTCCACGTAGACGGCGGCGCGTCTGTACAAGTCGTGGAGATTCGCGCTGTAGGTCATCAGGCCGCCGGCGTCCACATAACTGCGGTTCCAGAAAATCGCCGGCAGGCGCTGCTTGAGTAGCGCCTGGGCCAGCGCGCGACCGTGCTCCTGCGTCAGCGGATCCTGGATGGCGATGATGCCCGACACGCCCTCCTTGCGCGCGCGGGTCAGCGCTGCGTCGAACTGGTCGGGGCCATCCACCGGTACCCGCGACAGGCGCAGGCCCAGCACCTGTGCGGCTGCTTCCAGTTCGCGGAGCGTCTCGGGCCGCAGGTTCCACGAGCTGGCAATCACACCGAAGTGCGAGGCCGAAGGCACCACCTCCCTGAGCAATTCGACATATTTCTGGCGCAGGCCGGGAACCAGGGCGGTGAGGCCGGTCACGTTGCCGCCGGGCCGCGCCAGGCTGGCGACCAGGCCGTCGCCTACCGGGTCGGGCGCAAACACCATGACGATCGGAATCGAGGACGTGGCCTGTTTCGCCGCGCGCGCCTCAGTCAGGCCGGTGGTGACGATCACGTCCACCCTGGAACGCACCAGGTCAGCCGCCAGGCCGGCGAGTCGCTCGGGTTTCCCGCCACCGTAGGCTCGGTTGAGGACGAGATTGCGCCCTTCGACATAATTGAGTTCACGCAGCGCGGCCACGAACGGTTGCCACGCGTCCGGCCGGGCGGGATCGAGAACGGCAAGGCTCAAGGTGCCGACGGTGAATACGCGGCCAACCGGCTGGGCGCTGACGGCACCCGGTAATGCCCCTGCAGCAGCTACCGCGAGCAGCAATCGACGGCGCGGGTTTCGGTCCATGCGCATACCCTCTTTCAAAAGGCTCGCGAAGAGTCTACGCCAGATGATCCGCGCATTCCGCTGCGGACCCGGTGGTAGCATCGCGCGCCGGGCTTGCTGGCAAACCAAGGCGCCTGAATCGAAAGGACTGACATGCACGATCTGGTGATCCGCGGCGGCAGCGTGGTCGACGGCAACGGCGGCGCGCCGTTTACCGCCGATGTGGCGATCGACGGCCGGCGTATCACGGCCGTCGGCGCCATCGCACAAAGCGGCCGCAGCGAAATCGATGCGCGCGGCCTCATCGTCGCGCCCGGCTTTGTCGACATCCATACCCATTACGACGGCCAGGCCACCTGGGATGACGAGATGGCGCCCTCCTCCTGGCATGGCGTGACAACCGTCATCATGGGCAACTGTGGCGTCGGCTTTGCCCCCGCCCGGCCCGACCGGCATGCCTGGCTGATCGGCCTGATGGAAGGCGTCGAAGACATTCCCGGCACTGCGCTGGCCGAGGGCATGACCTGGGACTGGGAAAGCTTTCCCCAATACATGGACGCGCTGGAAAAACTGCCGCGTACCGTCGACGTCGCCACCCATGTTCCGCACGGCGCGGTGCGCGCCTACGTGATGGGTGAGCGTGGCGCCCGCAACGAGGCGCCAAGCGCCGCCGATATCGAACAGATGGCGGCCATCGTCGAGGAAGGTCTGCGCGCCGGCGCCCTGGGCTTTTCGACCTCGCGCACGGTGCTGCATCGCTCGATCGACCGCGAACTGGTGCCGGGCACCAGCGCAACCCCGGAAGAACTGCTTGGCATCGGCCGCGCCCTCGGACGCGTCGGCCATGGGGTATTCGAAATGGTGTCCGACTTCAGGCGCGAGTGGAACGAATTCGCCTGGATGGGTGAACTGAGCCGCGAATCCGGCGTGCCGGTCACCTTCGCCGCGCTGCAGTCGATCGCCAAGGAAATTCCGCTGCAGGAACAGCTGGCCTCGATGGAGGCGGAGAACGCGCGCGGCGCGCGGCTGGTCGCGCAGATCGCGCTGCGCGGCACCGGCGTGGTGATGACCTGGCGCGGCACGGTGCACCCGTTCCGCTTCAAGCCGGCGTGGATGGAGATCGCCAAACTGTCATGGCCCGAACAGTTGGCCAGGCTCAAGACCCCGCAGTTTCGCGCGCGCATGATCGCCGAGGAATCGGTGTTCGGGGAATCCGATCTGGCGCATATCCGGCGCATCATCACCGAAGGCTGGTTCATGCAGTTCGCGATGGACGGCGACTTCGATTACGAGCCGGCCGCGCAGCATTCGATCAAGGCGCGCGCCGCGGCCGCCGGCTTAAGCGGCAGCGCATACGCCTACGATCTGATGATGGCCAATGAGGGCACCGGCTTGATCTACCTGCCGCTCCTCAACTACGCCGACGGCAACCTCGATTTTCTGCAGGCGCTGCAGCAGCGCGGTGACACGGTCAACTCGCTGTCCGACGGTGGCGCCCACTGCGGCACCATCTGCGATGCGGCGTCGCCCACCTTCATGCTGCAGCACTGGGTACGCGACCGCGCTCGCGGCAGGATCGCGCTTGCACACGCGATCAAGCGGCAGTGCCGCGATACCGCGCTGCTCTACGGCCTCACCGATCGCGGGCTGATCGCGCCCGGCTATCTGGCTGACCTCAACGTGATCGACCTGCCCCGTATCAAGCTGGGCAAGCCGTGGCTCGCCTTCGACCTGCCCGCGGGCGGCAAGCGACTGTTGCAAAAGGCCGATGGCTACGTGGCCACCATCAAGTCGGGCGAGGTCACCTTCCGCGACGGGCAAGTGCAGGCAGCGCGGCCGGGGCGCGTGATTCGCGGCCCGCAGGCGATCAGTTGAATCAATCTGGCCGGGCAATACAAACATCACGCACGAGCCAAGCTGGCCCGTTCGCAGGTGTCGCACCGTAGCGTTACCATGGCTTCACCAACCGACAGGGGCCTACCGAACATGGCCACGATATCGCTGACACTCCCCGAAGATATCAAGCAACGTGCCGCAGCCGCGGCACAGCAACGCGGGATATCGCTGCGCGCGTTCATGGTCGACGCAATAGTGCAGACGACGACGGCGGCCGAAGGCAGATCAGATTTTGCGAGCGATGCCCGAGCGGCGCGTGATCAGATGGTCCGGACCGGCATGGGGTATGACGTCGGCGAAGTCACCGCCTACTTGAAAGCGCGCATCGCAGGCACTAACCCCGCCAAGCCGAAGGCCCGCCCTTGGCGTAGCTGAGCTATCGCAGAGGGCACTTTGCCTCACGACACTTCTGACCGATTTCCAGCTCGCGGTCAATCTGGCGACTACCGCGGAAACTGCCCCATCCCCACCCCAACCCTCCCCTTGAAGGGGAGGGAGAAAACGCCGTAGCTGTTACGTTAGCGCGTGTGTGCGTATGCGGGGGGCCAAGCCATAGCAGCACAAAAAACCTCGGTTCCCGACTACCCGGGAACGGCTTGATTTTCACGTTGTCCGCTGCGTCCTGCTTAAGAAAGCGCCATTCGCGTATAAACCGTGCTTCCCGCCACATCAGCCCTCAACCGGAGAACCCCGCAATGAAGCTCTACGCCTCCCCCGCCAGCCCCTTCGCCCGCAAGATCCGCGTCATGCTGATCGAAAAGGGCGTCAGCTACGAAACCGAGATGGTCAACCTGTGGGAGCCCAACCGGCTGCAGGAGATCAACCCGATCGGCAAAGTGCCGGCGCTGAAGCTCGACGACGGCCGCGTGCTGATCAATTCGACCATGATCGCCGACTACATCGACAGCACCTACCCGCAGGTGCGCCTGATCCCGGCCGATGCCGACGGCCGCCTCGATGTCAAGCGCTGGGAGGCATTTGCCGACGGCGTGATGGAAGCCGTGGGCGCGACCGCCTACGAAATGCGCTTTCACGACGAAGCCGGCCGCAGCCAGCCCTGGCTGGACCGGCAGCGCGGCAAGGTCGAAACCGGCCTGGCCGCGCTCGAGGGCATGCTGGGCCAACGCGCCTGGTGCGTTGGAAACGCGATGAGCCTGGCCGATATCGCACTGTGCTGCAACCTGGGCTTCATCGCACTACGCGCGCCGCAGTTTTTTGCGCCGGATCAGTATCCGAACCTCGCGCGGCTGTGCAAAACCGTGGAAGCGCGCGAGTCGATGCAAAAGACGGCGCCGCCGCCGGCCTGACTCAAGCTGACTGAGAATTTGCAGAGCCCCCGGGGCCAAGAAAACGCTCGCGGTCAATTGACCCGCCACTAGAGTTGCGCCAAATCCGCGGGCTTCGATTGACCTGACCGCGTCGCAAAAAGCTCCGCAGTCTGCAAAACCAACACCTTTTCGGCGGCAGCCTCGGGAACCAGCGAAGTTATGCGGTACTCAGCTCCTGCGATAGCTCGGGATGTTTGACGATCAGCCGAAGCAGGCACAGGACACCACCCGGCGGCGTAAACCGCCCTTGCTCCCAATCACGCAAGGTTGCCACAGGCGTTGCAATGCGTTTAGCGAACGCCGCTTGCGTCAGTCCGGACTTCTCGCGCGCCTGGCGCACAAGGATTTGCTCAGGCGTGGTGACACGACCAAGCCCTGCTTTCGCCTCAGCAAGCGCATGACGCAGATCAGGCAGCGATTCCCCGGCATCGGCTTCGATAGCCGCTACCACCTTCTCGATGTCGATTTTCTTGATGCGCATATCACACTGCCTTTTTGATATCGAAGGCCAGCCGCTCGTCTTCTGTCCACAGCTTCTCAGCCTGCTTCTGGAATGTCGGGGTTTCGATCACCGTGCGCACGCATGGATTATACGGGATTTCCGTACAAATTGACTCCCCGAATGCCAGCGGACGCTTCGTCTTCACGCTTCCCGGCGGATCGGCCGACTTCGATGGCAGCACGGTCCACCACGATTCACCAACGCGCGCCTGGCAAAAATTCCACAACGATGCACGCACCAAGGGCGATGCGTTCGCAGCCCTGGTCACGGGTATGCAAACCTGCAAGATCGATCTGCGCTGACGCCTGTCGCTGAAGCCGCGCGCAGGTATCCATGCCTGGGGTAAGATCGGCGGCGTTCCGCCGGTCACCCTGCCCTGCGATCCCCCGCCATAGCGCCGCACACCCGAAAGGCCCTCATGCAATCCCTGTCCAGGCTGATTCTCGCCACCTTGTTCATCACCACCCTGTCGGCGTGCGCACCGCTGCTCACGCAAAGCCCGAACGGCTCGATCCGCCCGCTCAACGCCAGTGCCGACGCCGGGGATGCGCACCTGATGCTGTTCGGCCACGATGTGGTGGCCTATTTCACCGAGAGCCGGCATCGTCTGGGCAGCCCGGCGATCAAGAGCGTGATCGACGGCGTCACCTTCCGCTTCGCCACGGCTGAGCACAAGGCGCTGTTCGACCGCGAGCCGGCCAAGTACATCCCGCAGTACAACGGCTACTGCGCCAACGGCATCGTCTACGGCATTCCCTGGGGAGGTGACGCCGATTCCTGGCGCATCATCAATGGCAAGCTCTACACGTTTGGTGGCAAGGGCTCGCGCGACGGCTTTTATGTCGACCTGCCGCGCAACATCGCGCTGGCCGACAAGTACTGGAACGAAGAGGTCAAGGGCTCGAACGCCTTCGTTCAGCGCCTCAAGCGCTACATCTTCAACCGCGTGCCGCATTACAAGACCGGCGAAGAGCTGGCCGAAGAAGTCAGGCGCACCGGCGGCGGCAAGTCCTGAAGCATCGATGCGGCCGCGCCCCGAACGCGCGACCTACTGCGCACGGTGGCCAGGCGTCGCCGCTTCAGGCCAGCTCACCCCGGCGCAGCTTGTAACGCTGGATCTTGCCGTTTTCAGTGCGCGGCAGCGCCGTCACGAATGCGACCGCGCGCGGATACTTGTAGGGCGCAATGGTGTTCTTGACCAGTTCCTGCAAGGCAAGCGCTGTGGCATCATCGGCCGCATGGCCCGGGCGCAGCACCACGTAGGCCTTGACGATCTGCCCGCGCGCGGCGTCGGCTGCGCCCACCACGCCGCATTCGGCCACTGCCGGGTGGGTCAGCAGCACATCCTCGACCTCGGGGCCGGCGATGTTGTAGCCGGCGCTTACGATCATGTCGTCGGTGCGTGACTGGTACCAGTAGTAGCCGTCTTCGTCCATCAGGTAGGCGTCGCCGGTCAGGTTCCAGCCGTTTTGCACATAGCTTGCCTGGCGCGCGTCGTCCAGGTAGCGGCAGCCGGTCGGGCCCTTGATCGCCAGCCGGCCGATGCGGCCCGCCAGCAGCGGCTGGCCATCGTCACCCAGCACGCAGGCGCGATAGCCCGGCACCACGCGGCCGGTGGCACCGGGGCGCACCTCTCCCGGCTTGCAGGCGATGAAGGCATGCAGCAGTTCGGTGGCACCTAAGCATTCGGTCATCTCGATGCCGGTGGCGGCCTGCCACTGGGCACGCGTGTCGGCCGGCAGCATTTCGCCGGAAGAAACGCAGATGCGCAGGCTGCCGAGGTCATGCGCCGCGGCCAGCGGCGCCATCTTGCGATAAAAGGTCGGCGCGGTAAAACAGATGCTGGCCTTGAAGCGCGCGATGCCCGCCAGCAGGGTCTCGGGCGACCATTGCTCGATCAGCACCGCGGCGGCGCCGACCCGCAGCGGAAACAGGAACAGGCCGCCCAGGCCAAAGGTGAAGGCCAGCGGTGGCGTGCCGATGAATACGTCGTCGGCCACCGGCGCGATGACCTGGCGTGACAGCACGTCGCAGATCGCCAGCACGTCGCGATGAAAATGCATGGTGCCCTTGGGCACGCCGGTGGTGCCCGAGGTGAAGGCGATCAGCGCCACATCGTCGGCCGCGCTATCGATGTTGGTAAAGCCGGCCGGCTTGCCCGCTGTCAGGCGCTCCAGGCTGTCCACCTCGGCGGGCGGCGCGTTGAAATACAGCACATGGCGCAGTTCGCTTGAGGCGACGCGCGTCAGGCGCATTTCATCGGCCAGGGCATGGTCGCACAGGGCGGCCGCGATATTGGCCTTCTTCACGATCGCCGAGAGTTCGCGTTCGCGCAGCAAGGGCATGGTGGTGACGGCGATGCAGCCGGCCTTGATCACGCCCAGCCAGGCGGCCGCCAGCGCCAGGTTGTTGCCGCTACGCAGCAGCACGCGGCTGCCGGTGGGCAAGGCCAGGTCGTAGCCAAGCACGTGCGCGATGCGGTTTGACCGCGCCTGCAGTTCAGCGTAACTCAGGCGTTCGTCGGCACCGATAAGCGCGGTGCGCTCGCCCTGCCCGTTGGCTACATGCCGGTCGACAAAATGCGCGGCGCAGTTCAGGCGCGACGGGTAACCAAGCTCCGGCAAATCGAACACCAGCTCCGGCCACTGATCGCGTGGCGGCAGCCTGGCACGCGCGAAGTCGTCGCTGTAGCCCGAGGCTTCCAAGGGCGCTTCGCTCATGCTTGCGTTGCGGTTGGCGTCGGCGCGGGCGTGCTGGCCGATGCGGCCGACCAGGGCGGCGCCACCAGGCGCCGCTTGCCGTCACTGGCCAGGCGAATCCCGGGCTCGTCTGTTTCCACGCGATCCCACAACTGGCAGGTGACCTGCTTGTGCTTCTGGTCCAGCCCTTCGCAATAATTGGTGTATTCACACAAACGAACTTCGCGCCCCAGGCCCTGCGAGGTCTTGAGCGCCCAGTCCGGGTCGGCCAGGCTCTGGCGCGCGGTGCCGACGATGTCGCAGTCTTCACGCGCCAGCATGGCTTCGGCCATGTCGAAATTGTGCACGCCACCGGTACACACCAGCGGCGTGGCGAAACCTGCGGCATGGATGGCGCGGCGGATGGTGGCAGTCGGTGCGATGTTGCGCCCGAAGGGGCCGAATTCATCCGACAGGTATTGCGGCATGCACTCATAGCCACTGCGGCCGGTGTAGGGGTAGGCCGAAGAGCCGATGCCGGGCTGCTTGGCATCGTCGAATTTGCCGCCGCGCGAGGTCGAGATGAAATCCATGCCGGCGCGCGCGAACTCGACGCCGAACCAGGCCGCGTCCTCGACCTGGTTGCCGCCATCGATGCATTCCTCGGCCAGGTAGCGGCAGCCGACCACGAAATCGCGCCCCACGGCCTGG
>JAYTDE010000808.1:0-8152 GCA_043736195.1 Burkholderiales bacterium
TTTTTGACGCAAGCGCTGGCGCCGGCAATGGCGGCACGCAACTGGGGCCGCATCATCAACTTGGCCTCACTGCAAAGCGAGCGCGCCTTTGCCAACAGCGCGCCCTATGGCGCCGGCAAGGGCGGCATTCTGCAACTCACGCGCGCGATCGCCCAGGAGTGGTCGTCCCAGGGCATCACCTGCAACGCGATCGGGCCGGGCTTTTTTCCGACCGCGCTTACCGCACCGGTGTTCAACAACCCGGAAACGGCGGCGAAGAATGCCGCGCAAACCGCCATCGGCCGCAACGGTGCGCTCGAAGATCTGTACGGCGCCACCATTTTCCTGGCGAGCGATGCGTCGGGCTACATTACCGGCCAGACGCTCTATGTGGATGGCGGGTTTACCGCCAAATAGTCACGAACAAGCACAGACGGGCACAAACGAGCACAAGGACTCCCCATGAAAGCACTGGTCTACACCGCCAACAACGAAGTCACCTATCGCGACGAGCCCGAACCTGCGCCCCCTGCCGGCAGCGTGGTACTCCAGATTGACGCCGTCGGCATCTGCGGCTCGGACATGCATGCCTATCACGGCCACGACCCGCGCCGCGTGCCGCCGATGATCCTGGGCCACGAATTCGCTGGCACCATCATCGCAGGCGAGGGCCAAGGCCGCCGCGTCACCGGCAACCCGATCGTGGCATGCGGCGTGTGCGACTACTGCCATGAGGGGCGCAATAACCTGTGCTCGAACCGCACCATGATCGGCATGCAGTTGCCCGGCGCATTTGCGCAGCAAATGGCGATGCCTGTGAGCGCGATCATCGACATTCCGCAAGACATGGACGCACGCACCGCCGCGCTCACCGAACCTGCCGCCACCGCTCTGCATGCGCTCAACCTGTCGATGCGTGCGGTGCACCGGCCGCTGCAGGAAGGCCGCACGCTGGTGATCGGCGGCGGTGCCATCGGCATGCTGTGCGCGATTTTGCTCAAAAGCTACGGCTGCCGCGAAGTGCAGGTGGCAGAGACCAACCCGTTGCGCCGCGCCTCGATCGAGAAGCACACCGGCTGTGTCGCCTTCGATCCGCGTGAAGCGAATGGAAAAGGTCCCGCAGCCAACTCTACCCACTTCGTGATCGACGCGGTCGGCTCGGTGCATACCCGCAAAGCGGCGCTTGAAGCGGTGCGCCCAGGGGGCGCCATCATGCACATTGGCCTGCAGGACTGGGCCAGCGAGATCGACATGCGCAAGCTGACCTTAGCCGAAATCACCCTGCTCGGCACCTATACCTATTCCACCGCCGACCTGCGCGCCACCGTGGCTGCGCTGCACGGCGGCACCTTTGGCGACCTGGCCTGGGTCGAGGAACGCCCGCTCTCGGAAGGTGCGCGCGCGTTTGAAGATCTTGACAAGGGCAAGACCGCCGCCGCCAAGATCGTGCTGCGGCCACATTGAACCTGGGACCCAAAGTCATGCTTGCTACTCAACCCGCCTCTCTTGAAAGTCTCGACCGCGCCCAGGCCAACGACGACCCCCGGCTCACACGCGACCTGACCCAGCCCGAACCGGTGCCTGCCGCGGGCATCGCGCGTGCGCTGGAACTGATGCAAAGCGGCCGCCTGCATCGCTACGGCGAAACCGGCGGGCGCGGCTCGGAGTCCGCCTTGCTTGAAGAGGAGTTCGCCTTAAGTGTGGGCGCCAAGTATTGCGTGGCGATGAGTTCCTGCGGCGCCACCCTGTTCGCCGCCTTGAAGGCGCTGGGCGTGAAACCCGGCGACCCGGTGTTGAGCAGCGCTTTCACCTTAGCGCCTGTGCCCGGCGCGATCGCGCATGCCAACGCCCGTGGGGTATTAGTCGAGATGACCGACGATTACACCCTCGACCTGGCCGACCTCGAACGCAAGGCAGCCGCCAGCGGCGCCCGCGTGTTGCTGCTGTCGCACATGCGCGGCCACGTATCTGACCTGACTGCTGTCGCCGCCTTGTGCCAGCGCCTCGGCGTCGCCTTGATCGAGGATTGCGCCCACACCATGGGTGCGCACTGGGACGGGCGGCCCACCGGCACTTTTGGTGCCATCGGCTGCTTCAGCGCCCAGACCTACAAGCACATCAACAGCGGCGAAGGTGGCTTGCTGGTCACCGATGATGACGATATCGCAGCGCAGGTGATCCTGATGTCCGGCAGCTACATGTTGTACGGCCAGCATTTGCTGCGGCCTTCCGACACAGTGTTCGAGCGCTGGCGCTACACCACACCCAATTTCAGCCTGCGCATGTCAACCCTGGCAGCGGCCTTGTTGCGGCCCCAGCTGGCGCTGCTGCCGCAGCGCGCGCAGCAGTGGAATGCCTTGTATGCGGCGCTTGAACAGGCACTGTCTGGAATTCCTCATCTGCGCCTGCCGCTACGGTCGCCAAAAGAACAATTCGTCGCCAGTTCGATCCAGTTTCAGCTCGATCTGGATGCGCAGGCCTTGCAGGTGTTTCTCGCCGCCTGTGGCGCGCGCGGGCTGCACATCAAGTGGTTCGGGGTGGAAGCACCGCAGGGCTTCACCAGCAATTTCGAGCATTGGCACTATCTCGAGCCGGCGGTGCTGCCACATACCAGGACGATGCTGCGCGGTTTGTGCGATGTGCGTATTCCACTTTCGCTCACAACGGAAGAGTGTGCGGTGATTGGCCGCATCGTGCGTCTTGCAATGGCGGCCGCGACGCAATGATGCACCACCAACAAGCCCGAATATCCGGCAACGCGTAGTAGGCACCGCAGGTCGATGCCGGCCAAAAGCCGGCGACCCATTAAGATGGCGAAATGAGCAACGCAGGTACAGCCACTCTCAAGGTCTCCGTTTGGCGCGGCAAGGCGCGCGGCGCCTTCACCACCTATGAAGTGCCGCGCCGCGAGTCGCAAACCGTGCTCGACGTGGTCACCTACATCCAGCGCAATCTCGACCAAAGCCTGGCCTATCGCTTCGCCTGCCGCGTCGGCATGTGCGGCTCGTGCGCGATGACTGTCAATGGCCGAGCGCGCTGGACCTGCCGCACCCATGTGGCCAAGGTGGCCGAAAACAACTGCCTGGAGATCGCGCCGCTGGCCAACCTGCCGGTGATCCGCGACTTAGCCACCGACATGCGCGAGTTTTTCGACAAGTGGGCGCGCGCCAAGGGGCAGTTCAAGGGTACGCTGACACGCCACGACGACTTCGCGGTGGTCGAGCCGGAATCGAAGCCGCGCCGCGCCGCTTCAGCCGGTATCGAATGCATCGGCTGCGGCGTCTGCTACGCCTCCTGCGACGTGGTGGCCTGGCGCCCGGATTACCTGGGGCCGGCGGCGCTCAATCGGGCCTGGACCCTGGTCAACGACGTGCGCGACCATGCGCAAACCGAGCGCCTGCGCGCGGTGGCCGGCGACTCCGGTTGCCACGCCTGCCACACCCAGGGTTCGTGCAACGAGCGTTGCCCGAAGCAGATCGAGCCGACCGCCGGCATTTCCGGCTTGAAGCGCCTGACCGCGCGCGCGGCGCTGCGCGGAGAACTCGATTGAACGCCGCGGGCGAGGCCAAGCGCTGGGTTTGGCAGCGCTTAAGCGCGATGGTGCTGGCACTGTGCGTGGTGGTGCATATCGCCGGCATGATCTATGCGGTGCGCGGCGGATTGTCGGCAGCCGAGATCCTTGGCCGCACGCGCGGCAACCTGGCGTTCGCCGCCTTCTATGCCACCTTCGTACTGGCCTGCGTGGTGCATGTGCCGATCGGCCTTGCAAAAGTGTGCGAGGAGTGGCTCTCGATGAGCCGCTTTCTGGCGGTGACCACCTCCAAGCTTTTCACCATCATGATCCTGTTTCTCGGGCTGCGCGCGGTCTATGGCGTCTACACCGGCTAGCGGCGCAGCTATGGTAACGATGATCAACCGATCTGCCGCGCCCTCATGAGCCGGATGCGACGCATCGACCGCCGCGCACGCAACCACGCATCCTATTGGGCGTTTGTGCTGCATCGTGTATCGGGCCTGCTGCTGGCGCTGTTTCTGCCAGTACACTTCTGGGCGCTCGGGCAATCGCTGGAAGGTGCCGCCGCCTTGGACCAGTTCCTGCGCTGGGCCGATCAACCTCTGTTCAAGTTCGCCGAGTGGGGCCTGGTGGTGCTGCTCTGCGCCCACCTGACCGGCGGCGTGCGCATCCTGCTCATTGAGTTCGGACCATGGTCGGGGCAGCGCAAGAACCTGATCGCCGGCGGCTTGGGATTGGCGCTGGCAACAGGGCTGGTGTTTGCGCTGGCGCTGAAGTTTTAGTATTGGACGGTCGGCAAACGCGCACAATCGACCAAGCGATGCCATCACCAAATCAAGGAGTCCCAATGAATCACAGTCCGACTTTCGCAAGGCGCCTGGTGTTGACCGGCGTAGCTGCCACCTTGCTTGCCATCATCAGCACCGTCAGCGGCAATGCCACCGCCCAAGCCTGGCCGGCGCGCCCGGTAAAGCTTGTCGTGCCGTTCGCCGCCGGCGGCACCACCGACGTGGTGGGGCGCATCGTGGGCCAGAAGCTGGGCGAACTGTGGGGGCAATCGGTGCTGGTGGAAAACCGTGGCGGCGCCGGCGGCAATGTCGGTGCGGATGCGGTTGCCAAGGCACCCAACGACGGCTACACCCTGCTGATGGCATCCGGCAGCATTTTCACGGTCAATCCGCACATGTACAAGCGCATGCCCTTCGACGCGCAAAAGGATTTCACACCGATCACCAACGTGGCCACCGGCCCGATGCTGGTGGTGGTGCATCCGAGCGTGCCGGCCGCCGACATCAAGGCGCTGATCGCACTGGCCAAGGCTAAACCGGGCAGCCTCAACTTCGGCTCGGCGGGGGTCGGCAGCCAGGTGCACATGGCGGCCGAAAACTTCGCCAGCGCCGCCGGTGTCGACATCGTGCATGTGCCCTACAAGGGCGAGGCGCTTGGCTTCAACGACCTGGTGGCCGGGCAGATCCAGATGATGGTCGGCAACATGGCGGCGGCGGTGCCGTTTGTCAATGCGGGCAAGTTGAAGGCGCTGGGCGTGACCAGCCGCGAGCGCTCGAAGATGCTGCCCAACGTGCCCACGGTGGCTGAAAGCGGCTTGCCCGGCTTCGAGAATACCGGCTGGTTCGGCCTGATGGCGCCGGCCGGCACGCCGCGCGAAGTGATCGAGAAAATCGCGCGCGACGTGGCGCAGGTGTTGGACAGCGCGGAAATGCGCGGGCGCCTGTTCGTTCAGGGGATGACGCCGGTGGGCAACAAGCCGGAAGACTTCGCGCGCGCCATCGCCGCCGAATCGACGCGCTGGGCCAAGGTGGTCGGCGATCGCAAGCTCTCGGCCAACTGAATGCGCATCCGGGAACCCGCATGAACGTCGACCTGCAGCAAGTGGAGGAAGCGGCGCGCGAGTTGTATATCCGCGCGCTGAAAATACTGCCGCCGGACATCAAGCAGGGCTTCGCGCGCCTCGATGCCGACGAAACCGATCGCACCGCGAAAAGCGTGCTTAACACCATGCTGGCCAATATCCGCGTGGCCGAAGACACCGACAACCTGCTGTGCCAGGACACCGGCATTCCGATCTACAACGTGCGCATCGGCCGCGACACCCAAGTCGACGGCCACGCCCTCAAACAGGCGATCCGTCGCGGCTGTGAACGGGCGACGCGCGAATACCCGCTGCGCTCCTCAGTGGTGCATCCGCTGACGCGCAAGAACGAACACAACTCCTGCGGCATCGAAGTGCCGGTGATCCACATCGATTTCAGCGACACCCCGGAGACGCTCGAGATCGAGATGGTGCCCAAGGGCTCCGGCTCGGAGAACAACTCGTTTCTCAAGATGGCGATTCCCGCCGAAGGCATCGACGCCATCAAGACCTTCGTTATCGATTGCGTGATCGCCGCCGGCGGCAAGACCTGCCCACCCACCATCGTAGGCGTGGGCGTCGGCGGCACCTCCGACCTGTGCGTAGCACTTGCCAAGCGCGCCGCCACCCGCCCGCTGGGCAGCCACAGCGGCGATGCCGACGCCGCCCTGCTGGAGACGCAACTGTCGGCTGCGGTCAACCTGCTGGGCGTTGGCCCGCAGGGCCTGGGCGGCGACTCCACCGCGTTCGCGGTGCATATCGAAGTCGCGGCCACCCACATCACCATGAACCCGGTGGCGGTCAACATGCAGTGCCACTCGGCGCGCCGCGCGCGCGCCACTTTCACGCCCGCCGGCGTGGCCTACGGTTTTTAGAAGGCTGCTGCGATGGCACATCACGTGTTAACCACCCCGATCACCGAGGAAGCGGTGCGCCTGCTGCGCATCAACGACACTGTCACCTTGCAAGGCACCCTCTTCGGCATTCGCGATGCCACACAGATCCACATGTTCGACCGCGGCCGTGCCACGCGCTTCGATCTGGCCGGTCATGCGGTGATCCACACCGCACCGAACGTCAAGAAGGTCGCGCCATCGGCCGAGTTTCCGGCAGGCTATGCGGCGGTGTGCGTGGGCACCACCACCTCGGACCGCATGGAGCGTTTCACGCGCCCGCTGATGAGCCAGAACGGTGTGCGCCTGATCATCGGCAAGGGCGGGCTGCGCGAAGCCAGCGCGGCCGCGTTCAGTGACCTGGGCGGCGCCTACCTGGCGATCATCGGCGGCACCGCGGCGCTTGAGACCACCTGGATCGAGCAGATCGAGGATGTGGATCTCGACGACCTCAATCCTGAATCGTTGTGGAAATTTCGTATTCGCGATTTCGGGCCGCTGCTGGTGGGCATGGACAGCCATGGCGGCAGTCTGTACGACCAGGTGCGTGCCGATGTCGATGGACGGCGTGCACAGGTGTTGGCAGGGCTCGGCGTCAAGGCCGCTCGAGCATGATTCACCAGGGCATCGCGCCATGAGTTCGATTCGATCAGCCCTTCTGCGCCCCCTGTTTCTGGGACTGCTGCTGGCGGCCAATGCGCTTTCGTCCAACGCCCAGACCTACCCCGACCGCGTGGTCAAGATCATCGTGCCCAACCCGCCGGGCAATGTAGGCGACATCGTCGCGCGCATGGTCGCCGAGCAGCTTGGCCGTACCTGGAAGCAAGCGGTGATCGTCGAGAACCGCCCCGGTGCCAATAGCATGATCGGTGTCGAGGCGGCAATCAGGGCGCCGGCTGATGGCTACACGTTGCTGTTCTCGCCGGGCGGCAATATCACGGCGGCCTCCGCGCTGATCCCCGGCCTGGCCTTCAAGCCCGAAGCCGAGCTGGTGGCAGTGCATCGCGGTGTGCGCGTGCCGGTGTGGATGGTGGTGGCCGCGGGCTCGCCGTACAAGAGCTTGCGCGATGTGGTCGAGGCGGCGAAAAAAACACCCGGCAAGCTTAATTTCTGGAGCGGCGGCGGACAGTCGGATCGTCCCTATTTCGCACTGGCCGATTTCCAGCGCGGCGCGGGTGTCGAGCTGGGCTGGGTCGGCTACAAGGGCGCGGCTGACGCCTTGCGCGAGCTGGTCGGTGGTCAACTCGATTTCGCCGTGGTCGGGATCGCGCCGGCAAAGCCACTGATCGATGGCGGCCGCCTGCGCGTGATCGCCATGATGGAAAACCAGCGCAGCAGCGCAGCCCCGGATGTGGCGACCTTCGCCGAAGCCGGCTATCCCGGCGACTATGGCGAATCATGGACCGGTGTGTTCGCGCCCAAAGGCACGCCGCCTGAAATACTGCGCAAGGTGGCGGCAGACATCAGTGCCGCGCTTGCCACGCCCGAGTTGCGCGCCAGAATCACCGCAGCCTCGGTCGACATCGTCGAGTCGTCCCCGGACGAAGCGGCGCGGCGCACCCAGGTTGACCATTTACGCTGGTCGGCGCTGATCCAGCGCCTTAACATCAAGCTGCAATGAAACGATGAGCACACGCCGCATGAACTCCGCCAAGAGCCGCGTCGCTGCTTCACCTCTTGCCAAAAGCGTTGCTAATTGCCTGCAGGTCTTGGCGTAACATCGGACGGAATCCACGTTTCAGCCATCATGCGCACCACCAAAGTCGCCGAACCGGCCACGATCTATCTCGCACAGTCCTGTATTTTCGAGGGCGATGCCCTGCGCACGCTGGCGCGCCTGCCGGCGCAATCGGTGCAGACGGTCGTCACCTCCCCGCCGTATTGGGGCCTGCGTGA
>JAYTDE010000809.1:0-3413 GCA_043736195.1 Burkholderiales bacterium
AGCTGTTCGCAGAATGCAGCCAGCCAGCGCGACCCGCAGTGTCCCACCAGGGCCACATGGAACGCTCGATGCAGCTTTTCCCATTGCGGGTTTTCGTTGTAAGTGGCAGTCGAGAGCGAGCGCGGCATTTTCGACAGCCGGTACAGTGCCACCACCACGCTTTCCTCCCACCCTGCGTCCCTGTTCGCCATGGATTTGCGTAAGGCCATGGTCTCAACCCAGACGCGGGTTTGTGCCAGCTCGCGCAAAGCATCTTCGCTGACGGCGGCGACAGCGAAGCCGCGTTGCTCCAGATGTTGCACCCAGCCTTCGGCAGCCAGTCGGTTGAGTGCCTCGCGCACCGGGGTGGCGCCGGTGGCGTAATGCGCCCGCAGAACCTCGATGCCGAGTTTCTGTCCCGGGCTCCAGTGGCCGGACAGGACATCGGCACGCAGTCGCTCGTAGGCTGAGGAAACCAGGGTGGTCGGGGCGTCCATCTGCGGATTGCAATAATCGATAAAAATATTGTTGCGGCGGTTTTATCGATTTTATTACGCTTTTCGTATAATCGATCACGGTCGCAGTGCCGATGAAACATCGGTAGGCGACCATCTTCGACTGGACGTCACGCAAGCATCGAAGCAATAACAACCAACCTTACAGGTTCAAACATGAGACAACTTTTTTCACGACGCGGCCTGACAGCCGTGTGCAGCGCACTTGGCGTTGCGCTGGCTCTGATCGCCAATCCGGCCGCGGCGCAAGCCTGGCCTAGCAAGAACATCACCATCATCGTGCCGCTGGCGGCGGGTACCGGCATGGATACCCTGGTGCGGATGTATGCCGAACGGCTGTCGCAGGCGCTTGGCAAGCCGGTTCTGGTGGATAACCGGCCGGGTGCGGCCTTGATGCTGGGTGTGAACGCACTGGCCAAGGCGGCACCGGATGGGTACATGCTTGGTGTGGCCACGGCCCCGGCGATGGCGATCAATCCAAGCTTGTACAAACAAGTCGCCTACGATGTGGACAAGGATTTCGTGCCGATTTCGCTTTACGTCAAATCCCCCTTCATTCTGGTGATCAACCCCGCACTGGCGCCGCGCAATGCGCAGGAGTTGCTCAAGCTGGCCCGAGAGAGCAGCGCACCGCTGACCTTCAGTACTTCGGGAACCGGAACCGCCCAGCATCTTGGCGTGGAACTGATCAAGCAGAAGTTCGGCATCAACATGACCCATGTGCCCTACAAGCTGAGCGCCCAGGCGGTCACCGATGTCATCGCCGGCCATGTAAGCCTGGCCTTTGCCGAAGCCGGTGTGTCCCTGCCCTTGATCCGCGAAGGCAAGTTGCGGGCATTGGCGGTGTCGTCGCTCAATCGCCTGCCAAGCCTGCCCGATGTGCCGCCGTTCGCCGAAGCTGCCGGCATGCCCGACTTCGAAGCGGTGTCCTGGCACGTTTTGCTGGCGCCGGCGGGCACCCCGGCCGATGTTGTGAGTCGCCTGCAGCTGGAAATGCGGCGCATTCTTGCGACCCCGGAGTTCCAGCAGCGCATCGCCGGGCTGGGCCTGATTCCGTTCGACGCGCCCTCAAGCGCGGCGATCAATCAATATATGCGGGCCGAGCGGGACAAATGGAGCGGGCTTGTGAAGTCGCTCGGCTTGGTCGGATCGCAATAAGGCGAGGAACGAACCGGCCATCAGTGCATTGGGTGTTGCAACACAATTCACCAGGCCGCTCACAGGCAATTGAAAATCAAACCAAAGGAACCAGCATGCGCTTGATCAGCTATGACAATCACGGACGCGCCGCCATTGGCGTGATCAAATCCGCCGACGCCACCGAGTTTGTAGATCTCGGTGCCACCGGCCTGGCGTTTTCGACCGACATGACCGATCTGCTGGCCACGCCCGGCAGCCTGGGCGCGGTCAAGGCCGCCGCCGACAAGGCCGCGCCGCATGCCATCAAGCCGCTGGCCGGAATTCGCTACCTGCCGGTGGTACCGCGCCCGCCGAAAATCATCTGCCTTGGGCTCAACTACGCCGACCATGCGAAAGAGGGCGGCCACGCCAGGCCTGAATACCCCAGCTTCTTTATGCGCGGCGGCACCTCGCAAGTGGCGCATAACGAGCCGATCATTCGGCCCAGGGCCTCGACCAAGCTCGACTATGAAGCGGAGCTGGCGGTGATCATCGGCAGCCGCGCGCGCCATCTCACCCGTGACAACGCGCTCTCATGCGTGGCCGGCTATGCCTGCTACAACGACGGCTCGGTGCGCGACTATCAGCGCAAGACCAACCAGTGGACCATCGGCAAGAACTTCGATGCCACCGGCGGTTTCGGTCCGTGGCTGGTGACCCCGGACGAGTTGCCGGCCGGCTGCGCGGGTCTGCGCATCCAGTCGCGCCTGAACGGCAAGATCATGCAGGATGCCAATACCAAGGACTTCCTGTTCGACGTGGTCGAGTCGTTGTGCATCATCACCGAGTGCCTGACACTCGAACCGGGCGATGTGATCATCACCGGCACGCCGGCCGGCGTCGGCTATGCGCGTACCCCGCCGGTATGGATGGCGCCGGGCGACATCTGCGAGATCGACATCGAAGGGGTGGGCGTTTTGTCGAACCCGATCGCCGACGAAAAATAGCGGGGTCGGGCTGGGTGCGGCACGGCAAGCTTGCAGGCTTTTTTCGTGAATGGGGGGGTGATGTACGACGCCAAAGATCCAAGATCAAGCTTGGTCGCAGCGCCTGCGGCCGCGCCCAAGGCGGCGACCGAGTTTGCCGGCGTGGAGTACGCGCGTTTCCACGATCAGCCGCCTGCCGAGAGTGGCGGCGGGGTTCGCACCTGGTACGCGCGCGGGCAGAATTTCGTGCTCGCCTATAGCGAGGCCGAAGCAGACGTAAGCTTCACGCGCGCGGCGCAGCACGATGAGTTCGCGGTGCTGTCGCCGGACGCGAATGCGCCCCTGGAGATCACCTTCGATGGCAAGGTGAGTACCGTGCCGGGTGCGTCGCTCGTATTTGTTCCGCCCGGCCGATCGATGGTGCGCATGCCCGCCGGTGGGCGCCTGATCCGTCTGTTCACCCATCATGCGGGCGACCTGGTGGCAATGTGCGGCAACGCGGCGTCTTACCAAACGCCGCACCCCAATGTCGCACTCCTGAACGCCTGGCCGCTGCCCGTCGACGGCTACCGGGTGCGCGCATACCCGCTCGATGTTCCAGCCGAGGAGGGCAGGTTCGGCCGCATCTGGCGCTGCAGCACCTTCATGGTGAATTATCTGGATGTGCGTGTCGGCCCGCGCGAAGTCACCAAGATGTCGCCGCACAGCCATGCCGACTTTGAGCAATGCTCGCTGGCCTTGGCAGGCGAGTTCATTCATCACATCCGCTGGCCCTGGACCACCAACATGAACCATTGGCGCGACGACGAGCATG
>JAYTDE010000810.1:0-2953 GCA_043736195.1 Burkholderiales bacterium
CTGCGGGCCAGGTGGTTCTGAAGCTCAAGACGCCCTGGCGCGACGGCACCACGTGGCCAGCGGCAAGGGGTCTTCAGCTTCAACACGACGTGGCCAGCGGCATTCGTTTGCTCGCGTTCGTTGGCCAGCGCCGGGCGGGTGATGTAGCGGCATAGTTGTTCCAGCGCCTTGCGATCGTCGGCGCCGCAGCGCACCACCGCGTGCAGGCTGAAACCGCTGATGTCGGCGCACAGCGGCTGCTTGAAGTCCGCATCCCTTGGCATGACGCCCTGCACCGTCAGCACCTTCTGGCCGGCTCGTGGCCCGAAGGCGATGCGGTAAGTGCACCCAGCGGCCTGCAGCGGCCTGAGCGTGCGGGCCTCGTCCGAATCGCCGTCGTTTTCGGCCTCGTAGGTCGAACCCCCTTCTTCGACCAACACCTCCCGACGGGTGAGCAGCTTCATCGTGCGGGTGATGATCTTGCGCAACACCGACTGCAATGCTTCGGCAGTTGGCTCGGGAACTTGGACGAACTCCGGCGTCCCGTCAATGCCGCGCCCGTACACGCCGTCCAGAACCAGGCAGTACAGGTGAATGTTCAAGTTGGCGGCCGACCCGAAGCGTTGAATGAGCGTGACGGCGCCGCTGTCGGCCTCGTCTGCCCTCAGCACCGCGTGATCGAGCAGGAAACGCGTGATCACGCGGTGCGCAACCTGCAGCCCGCACGTCACCAGTTTGGGCTGTGCGGCCAGCAGCAGGCGCAGCGGGATCGGTATCGACAGAACCCACTGGCATATTGGCACAGGTGAATTGAGCGGGCCTGCCCCAGGGCACCTGGACACATGAGCGCAGGCGCTATCTGTCGAACAAATTGACAGTCAGTACGACTGAGGGCGTGTCAGCCGCCGGGTGCCCGCAATAAGTCAACTTGCATCAACGAGTTACAACTTTGGCGCGCAAATTGCTTGGGTTGGTGCACGCGGCTAGTCCGATCGAGTACTTCACGTAGTGAACCTTGGCGCTGACCGTAATTCCGCGCGCGGCCACCCCGAATGCAACCTCACGGAGATATTCACATGAAGCCACTTCGCAACGTATTGAGCATGGTTGGCGCCATCGTCTTGATGGCTGCCGCCCCGGTCAACGCCGCTGCCCTCAAAGAGATCTTCTCTCTCGGCGGCGGCGCGTTCCCTCAAGACCACATCTATCGCATCGACCTCAGTGGTGGCACGGTGACCGACCTCGGTGCTTCCGGCATCGGTTTCCCGACCAACCTGGCGATGGCGCCGGACCGCACGCTGTACTACATGAACCCGTTCGAGGCTCATTCCCTTTACAAGGCAACCCTGAATGGCACCAATACCGCGTTGGTCGGCGCGCCGACGCTGGTCAAAGTGCTGCCAACGGTCGGATTCGGCATCATTGATGGCATGACCGTCGGACCCGATGGCAAGCTCTACATGACGGGCTACGGCAAGAGTGAGATCTATCGCTATGACCCAATTGGCGACGTGTTCGAACTCGCGGTCAAGCTTAGCGGCGGCGGCGAGTTCCGCTCCGATCTGGCCTTCGATCCCATAACCGGCAACCTGGTCGGACTGGGCATTGAACCTGGTAGCAGCGAGCGTACGCTGTTCGAAATACCGGCGGCGACGGTGTTGACCGGTGTCGGCAATCCTTATACCTGGGCCTACTACGGCGGCGGCTCAAGTGCCTGGGCAACCAAGGTATTGGACATCGGTACCGAACTCGGCGGCAACCCGGACGGGCTGGCCTTCGACCCGACCAACGGCGACCTGTACATGTCGGGCGACGGCACGGGGGTCTACGCCTACCACCGCACTACCGCAGTTCGCGGCGCGCTGATCGCGGGTACCGGCGACGGCGCTCTCAACGGTCTCGGCTTCGATTTGGCGTTCCAGACCCGAGAAGTCCCGATCGGTGATGTTCCGCTACCCGGCACCTTGGCACTGGCGTTGCTGGCGCTGGCTGGCTTGGGCCTGAGGCAGCAGCAGCGGCAACGCTGAGGATAGGCTTTTCAAACGCCCTTTTTCCTTCCAGATGGCACCCCGAACACGACAGACCACGGCGCTTGGCGTGCTTGAATCTGTCCTCGGAGGCGGTGCGATCTGTTGGGCGTTGACGCCGCCGCCGAAAATCGTCCTTCCCAGGCGCCGTCTGCGGTCATACCTGGTCACCAGGGCACTTCCACAGATCCCGCAAACCATCAGGCACAACCGCCTCCAGCGGCCCTAGGCGTCGGGTCGCATGAACGGTCACGGTTCGATAGCATCATGCGCGCTGCGGGGCGCGTCGGGCCAGTAGCCTGACCTCTCGCCAGGCACAGACAGCACACTGGATTGTTTGTGTGCAAGCTCGTCTTGCAGCGCCTGGCCACGGGCCGGCGCACGAGGGGGTGCCCGCGCCTGCAATCCCAGGTACGTGAGAATCTTCTCGATCACCGGCGCCTCCAAGATCGCCGCAATGACCTTGTGCTCGCCGCCGCAGTTCGGGCAGTGCTCCATGTCGATCTCGAACACGCCGTAGATCCCGGCCACGTCAGGATCGTCAACTGACCTGCTCCAAACCAGCCGCACGCCAGTACCCGCAAATGGCCGGCTGCGTGAGTTCGTCCAGTAGCGAAGCCGACGTTGCAATGCGCCGATAGGTGCTGAGATTTCGAGCGCATCACACCAGGTCGTTGGCCGTGGCGATGGTCGTCGCACGAGTAGAGTCCGCATGCCGGCTGGCGATTGCCAATCGGTTGCCCGCAGTGCTGGATTGCGTTCTTGTAGTGTCCCGCCAGTGTCCCGCCAACAACAAGGCAAGAAAAAAGCCACTCACGATCTCTCGTAAGTGGCTGTTGTAAAAGGGAAATTTGGTGGCGCTTCAGGGATTTGAACCCCGGACCTGCGGATTATGATTCCGTCGCTCTAACCAGCTGAGCTAAAGCGCCTGAGCGGGCAATTATAGC
>JAYTDE010000811.1:0-10119 GCA_043736195.1 Burkholderiales bacterium
AGTCCGCCCGGACCTGCGCCGTAGCGGTTCGTCGTGGCGCCCCTGGCCGACTCCAGACGCACCTCGGACAAGGTATTCCAGGCACCGCAATCAGGGCACTGGCCCTGCCATTTCGGGGCATCGCCGCCACACTCCGAGCACACATACGCGGTCTTTACCTTGGCCATTCACATCTCTCAATCGGGGCTTGGTGACAGGTGCTGCCAGCCTGGAACCTGCACGCCCTCAGATTTCAATCGCGGGAACACGCGCGGCCAGTGCGCAAAACAATTCGTATGACACCGTGCCTGCCGCCGTCGCGACATCGTCGGCAGGCAGGTCTGTGCCCCACAGCACCACCTTGCTGCCAAGCCGTGCCTGCGGCACCGCGGTCAGGTCGACATACAGCATGTCCATCGCCACCCGGCCGATGGTGCGGGTAAGCACGCCATCGACCATGATGGGGGCGCCTGCCGCATTGCCGGCAGGCGCATGGCGCGGATAGCCGTCGGCATAGCCACAGGCAACAATGCCGATGCGGGTTTCGGCCGTTGCACGATACTTGAACCCGTAGCCCACACCTTCACCCGGCTTCAGCTTCTGTAGCGCGATGATCTGGCTGCTCAAGGTCATCACCGGTCGCAGCCCCAGTTGCGCGGCGCTCTGGTTCGGGAACGGCGAGGCACCATACAGTGCGATGCCCGGTCGCACCCAGTCGCCATGGGTTTCGGCATAGCGCAGCATGGCCGCTGAATTGGCCATGCTGCCGGGCGCATCGAGTTGCGCGCCCAAGGGTGCGAAGCGCGCCATCTGGTCGGCCACACCCAGGGGGCCGTCGGCATCGGCAAAATGCGTCATCAGCGTCACCGACTTGACCTGCGGCATGCCTTTCAAACGTGCGTACGCCGCCGGCACGGCGTCGGCGCCAAAGCCCAGCCGGTTCATGCCGCTGTTGCACTTCAGATAAACATCCAGCGGCCGCCTGAGCGTCGCACGTTGCAGCATTTCGATTTGCCCCGAATGATGAATCACCGGTGTCAGGTGCAGCGCGTCGACTGTTTCAAGATCGCGCGCCTCGAACACGCCCTCGAGCAGCAGGATCGGATGCGCGAACCCGGCTTCGCGCAAGCGCGCCGCTTCGCCCAGATCGAGCAATGCGAAGCCATCGGCGGCACGCATCGCGCCGGCGGCGCGCAACAGGCCGTGCCCGTAGGCATTGGCCTTGACCACCGCCCACACGCGCGAACTCGGCGCGGCCTTGCGCAGCACGCCCAGGTTGTGGGCGAACGCGGCTAAGTCGAAACTGGCCTGGATCGGGCGAGGCATGGTCTCAGATCGACCCGGACGCGTCGGGCGGCGCCATTTGCGCGCCCGCGCGGAGCCCTGCCACTGCTGCCAGAGGGGCACTGAAACGCACTGCAGGAGGAACGTGGTTCAAGGCTAAATCGTTGATTTGTGTGAAGGTTTTCGTGCTATAAAGCCGGGCGCATGCGCCAGAACCCGGATCGTTGCAGTGGTCTTCAAGCGGGCACGTGTCAGGTTTTGATTCTAATTCACAAGGACACGATGAAACCCGGCTTTTACACCATCATGGCAGCGCAGTTTTTTTCTTCGCTGGCCGACAACGCCCTGTTTGTCGCCGCCATCGAGCTGCTCAAGAGCGGCGGCGCGCCGGAATGGCAGCGTGCGGCCTTAGTGCCGATGTTCGCCCTGTTCTATGTGGCACTGGCACCCTTCGTGGGCGCATTCGCCGACCTGCTGCCCAAGGGGCGCGTGATGTTCCTTTCGAACATGCTCAAGGTGGGCGGCTGCCTGATGATGCTGTTTGGTGTGCATCCATTGATCGCCTATACCGTGGTCGGCATGGGAGCGGCGGCCTATTCACCGGCCAAGTACGGCATTCTCACCGAACTGTTGCCGCCATCGCAGCTGGTCAAGGCCAATGGCTGGATCGAGGGCTTGACCATCGCCTCGATCATCCTGGGCGTGTTGCTGGGCGGCCAACTGGTCGGCCATCGGGTGTCGGACACGTTGCTGGCGATCGATATTCCGAATCTCGATTTCGGCATCGACACGCCGCCTGAAGCGGCCATCGCCCTGATCATTTTCCTCTATGTGATTGCGGCGGCCTACAACCTTTTCATCCCGTTGACCGGGGCGCCGATGCTGCCCCTGCCGGAGCGCCCGGTCGCCTTGCTGACCGACTTCTGGCGCTGCAACCTGGTGCTGTGGCGCGACAAGCTGGGGCAAATTTCGCTGGCGACCACCACCCTGTTCTGGGGTGTCTCGGGCAATCTGCGCTACATCGTGCTCGCCTGGGCCGCCGCCGCACTGGGCTACGGTACCACCCAGGCCTCAAGCCTGGTCGGCGTGGTGGCCATCGGTACGGCCATCGGCGCGGTGATCGCCAGCATGCGCATGCGGCTGGACAATGCCACCAGCGTGATTCCCCTGGCCGTTGCCATGGGATTCCTGGTGATCCTCCTGATCTTCATCGACAACGTCTGGGTGGCGGCGCCGTTCCTGATTCTGCTGGGCGGCATCGGTGGTTACCTGGTGGTCCCGATGAATGCGCTGCTGCAGCATCGCGGCCACAGCCTGATGGGCGCCGGACGTTCGATAGCGGTGCAAAACTTCAACGAACAGGCCTGCATCCTGGCGCTGGGCTTCATGTACACCACGGCCACCGGTGCCGGTGTCTCCGCGTTTGCGGCCATTGCCGGCTTCGGCGCGCTGGTGGCCTCTGTCATGTGGCTGATCGGTCGCTGGCATCGCAGCAACCTGATTCACCACAAGGCGGAAGTCACCCGCCTGCTGGACATCGCGCGCGACGAAAAAATGCACTGATCGGCGCTTAGCCCGCGGCGGCGGAAGCACCCACCCATTCGGGCGGCATGACAAAGCCGCGGCTGGTTTCGCCTGCCTGTGGCGAATGGTCGTCGAATTCGACGACCATTACGGCGCCCGCTCCCGCCGTGAAATGCGTGCACAGGTGCAGCCTCAGTTCACGTCCATCGAGCGTCCGCGAAGCGATGCCTGGCCAGGCCAGCCACTCCAGGCGATCGAGAATGCGGTAGGCGCGTCCCGGCACCGGCCAGTGGTCTTCGGTGTCTACGCCATGGCGGCGCCACCAGCCGCGTCCATGCGCCGGGTTCAAGCCCGGTGTCGCGCTTGGCTGCGTGCCGACGGGATAAAAAAGCCAGCCCTTGACGAATGCACGTGCCACGATCCGCTCGATACCGAGGTTGGCAAGCACCGCTTTTCCGGCCGGCGTGTGCCCCAGGCCGAGTTGCCGCGTGAGCACGCGATCGGCCTTGGCCGCCAGCGTGTCGTGCCCCGCCGGGCCGACGTATGCGGCCAAACCGTCGGCTGCGGGCAGGCGCAGGTAAAACTTGACTGACAGCTCCCAATGCACTGTGTCGCCGTTATCGGCATCACGCAACAGCAGGTCGAAATCACCCAGCGTGCGCCCGCCTTCGCGCACCACCAGATTCTCGGCCAAGAGCTCGAAGTTGCCGCAATTACGCAGCCAGAATGCCAGCAGTGCTTCGGCCAGAAAACCCAGGCGTCGGATATTGCGCAGCGCGATGAACTCTTCCAGTAGCTGCGGGTTGGCGTCCTGCGCAGCCAGCCACCCATGCGAGGCAGCCAAGTGGCGCACACACCATGCGTCTTCCACCACACCGGCATCCTTCCCTGCAGCGGGTGTCAGGAGGCCGGGCGAGCCGATCAACCAGGCCAGTGCCCGCACCAGCGGGTGCGCATAGCGATGAGCGGTCGTCAAAGCACCACAGGTGCGTCGGGCAGCTCGTTGTCGTTGCGTGCCGGTGGCGGGAAATGCGCCGCCAGTTCGTCGCTGATGCGCTCGATCGCGATAAGTACGCCGGCGCTGGCTTCACCGGCACGAAAGCGCGCGCCAAGCGAGTCGCAAATCGCGTTCCACGTTTCCTGCGGCAGCTTGCGGGCGATGCCGCGATCGGCCACGATCTCGATGCGCTTGTCGGCCATCAGCACGTACACGAGCACACCGGTATTGCGCTCGGTATCCCATACACGCAGCTTGGAAAACAGCATCAGCGCCCGCTCGCGCGCCGGCGCATTGCGCTTCAGATACGACCACGGCAGGCCGGCTTCGATGCAAAAGCGGATTTCGCCGTCATGGCGTTTTTCGCTGACGGCGATGGCCCGCGCAATGGCCTCGATGGCGGCCGACGGGATGGTGCGCGCGACCACGCGCTGGTCGGCCAGCAGATGTCGCATGGTGCGCTTGATGCGCTGCCAGTTAGTCATTGCCACCCCAGCCGCCAGAGGCGCCGCCGCCGCTGAAATCGCCGCCACCGCCAGACGAAAATCCGCCCCATGAAGAGCCGCCGGATCCAGTGGCCCCGCCACTGCCGAAGGGCGGGCCAAAACCGCCACCGCGCCCGCCCCGCCCGCCACCCATCACCAGCAGGAACAACCAGGCCACCACGCCAATGGCCAGTGCAATCCACAGGCTGCCAGCCACCAGCCAGGCGATGATTCCAGCGCCTCCGGCGCCGATGAAGGAGCCGCCGGCCCGTCCGAACAAGGCCTTGAGGATTGAACCGCCGACGATGACAGCGATGAAGCCCATCATCAGCCAGCCCTCGAGATCGTTGTTGTCGGCCGCGCGGCCGCTTGCCTCTCCGGTCGCGGGCGGCGGCAACTTCTCGCCTTCGATCAAGCCGATCAACTGCGTTGCCCCGGCGTCGAGGCCGCCGGCGAAATCGCCCTGCGCGAAACGCGGCGACATGCTTTCGCGAATCACCCGCTTGGCCGCCAAATCGGGAATCGCGCCTTCGAGCGCACGTGCGACATCGATACGCACCCGTTTATCGTTTTTCGCCACAATGATCAACAGCCCATCGCCGACACCCTTGCGGCCGATCTTCCAGGCTTCACCGACCCGATGCGCGAAATCCTCGATCGGCTCTGGCTGGGTGGTAGCCACGATCAGGACCGCGATCTGGCTGCCGTGCGCCTGCTCGAACGCCGCCAGTTTCGCTTCCAGGGCGTTGCGTTCGATCTGCCCGAGGCTCGCTGTCAGGTCGGTCACGCGTGCCTTGAGCGCCGGCACCTCCGCGAGCGTCTGCGGCTGCGCACTGCCCGCAGCCAGAAACAGCGAGGCGCAGCACCACCATGCAGTGCGCCGCAGAAGCTTGATCATGGCATCGATCCCGCTCTCCCAAACCTACTTCTTGTCCGCCGGTTTGTCGAAATTTACCGCCGGCGTGGTCGAGATCGCCTGTTCGTTTTCAACTGTGAAAGAGGCCTTGGTCTGATAGCCCATCACCATTGCAGTAAGGTTGGACGGAATGGTGCGAACAAGCACGTTGTAGGCCTGGACCGACTTGATGTACTTGTCGCGCGCGATATTGACGCGGTTCTCCGTACCTTCGAGCGTTACGCGCAGGTCGCGGAAGCCCTGGTTGGCCTTGAGATTCGGGTAATTCTCCGCCACCACCATCAGGCGCGACAGCGCGCCCGAAAGCTCACCCTGGGCGGCCTGGAATTTCTGGAAGGCCTGCGGATCATTGATCAATTGCGGTGTGGCCTGGATCGACGTCGCGCGTGAACGAGCCTCGATCACCCGAGTCAGGGTTTCCTGCTCGAAATTGGCCTCACCCTTGACTGTGGCCACGATGTTTGGCACCAGGTCGGCGCGCCGCTGGTACTGGGCCAGCACCCCGGCCCAATCGGCCGTGACCTGTTCGTCAAGGCGCTGGAAATCGTTGTAGCCGCAGCCCGCCAGTGCGGCGGAGAGGAAAATCAACAGTCCGGTCAGCAGTTTGCGCATGGATTGGTCCTCGGTAAGTGATGAAAAACCCGCACTTTTTCAAGTGGTAGCGTCGCCCGTTGTTTGCAAGCCCTTCCAGGTGGCCCGCGCCAACAGCAGATCTTCCCAGGCCCGCGCCTTTTCGGTGGGGGCGCGCAGCAGGTAGGCCGGATGATAAGTGACGATCGCGGGCGTTCCCGCAAAGCTGTGCAGGCGCCCGCGCAACGAGGCGATCGAGGCTTCGGTTGCCAACACCGCCTGCGTCGCGAAGCGCCCCATCAGCAGGATAAGTCCGGGCTTGACCAGCGCCACCTGGCGCAGCAGATGCGGTGCGCAACGGGCCATTTCCTCGGGCGTCGGGTTGCGATTGCCGGGCGGGCGGCACTTCAGCACGTTGGCGATGTACACATTGCTTCCGCGCCGCATGTCCAGCGCTGCCAGCATGGCGTCGAGCAATTGACCGGCCTGACCCACAAACGGTTCACCGCGCGCATCCTCCTCCGCGCCCGGTGCCTCGCCTATGATCATCCATTGCGCGCTTTCATCGCCAACACCGAAGACGGTGTTCTTGCGGCCGGAGCACAACGCGCAGGCCGTACAGGTGCCAACCGCGGTCTTGAGCGCAGGCCAGTCCATGCGCGCAATTTCGTCGCCCCGCGCCAACAACGCGGCGGCCGCCGCTTGCATGCGCGGCGGCTGCGCCGGCGCGCGACCAGGCGTCGTCGCCACGATCGGCTTCTCGCTGCGATCAGGCGCCAGTCCGGCAGGCAGTGGCGTTGCCGGCGCACTCTCCGCCAGCGCATCCGGCGCGTGCCGCACTTTCCATAACGGGCCGATGCCCATTTCGAGCAACAGATGATCGCGCGCGCTGCTCATAAGCTTCGCGCCAGCACCAGCGCGTCTTCGCGTCCGCCTGGCGCCGGATAGTAGGCGCGCCGCAGGCCGACCTGGCTGAAACCGGCGGCCGCATACAGCGCACGACCCGCAAGATTGCTGGGACGCACTTCGAGCAGCATCGATTTCGCCCCATGCCCGCAAGCCGCCCGACTGATCTCGCCCAGCAGGCGCAAGCCATGACCGCGCCGTTGAGCGGCGCGCGCGATCGACAGATTGAGCAGGTGCGCCTGGTCAAGCGCCAGCATCACCACCGCGTAACCGATCAGTTCCTCGCCAAGCAGATACAACCAGCTGCTGTAGCCGGCGGCCAGTGAATCGTGAAAATTGCCGTGCGTCCACGGAAATTCGTAAATATCGCTCTCGATCAGCAAGATGGGGCCAAGGGCCTGCTCGGTCATCGGCGCCAGCCGCGCCAGCGCCGGTTTGAAAACCGCGCTCATGGCGCCTTGCGCACCGCGCGTGCCGCCGCCTGCTCGCGTACATCGAGCGCTACCTTGTCGCGCAGGTATAGCGGGCTGGCTGCTGCCGCCGTCAGCGCCCTGCCCGCGGCCCAGGCATGCGCACCAAGCTGTGCCACGGCGCGCGCCTGCGGAAATGCATCCGCCTCAACCATTGCCAGGTTGTAGGAGGCGGCCAACGCCGCCGGCTGCGCCGCGAAGCCGTTGCCGCACCCATGCCACTGGCCGGGAAGTTCCGGCAAGGCCTCCGGTCGGGCCAATACCGGCGCCAGTACCACGCGCCAATCCGTGGCCGTGCGCTCGTAGGCGGCCAGATAAAGCTCGCCCATGCGCGCATCGATGCAGGCGATGACCCGCGCCGCGTCGCAAGCCTGCGCCAGTGCCTCAAGAGTGATCACCGGCAGCAGCGGCAAATCGCGTGCGAAAGCCAGCCCTTGCGCCACGCTGCAGGCGATACGCACGCCGGTGAAAGAACCCGGACCGGCACCAAAGGCGATCGCGTCAAGGGTGGCGAAGCTGGCGGCGGCTCCGGCCAGCAGTGCGGAGGCCATTGGCAATAGCAGTGCGGAATGGCGCTGCCCGGCGTGCGCTACCGACTCGACGACCGTGCCGTCGTGCCACAGTGCGCACGAGCACAGTTCAGAGGAGGTTTCCAGGGCCAGGATTTGCACGATGCGACTTGAGGGATAGGCGCGCTGATGACCGCGCCGCAGCAAGCCGGCAGTATAGCGGTGACGCCGCACCAGGACGCCGACTTTGCGGCGCGAGATTCGGCAATCTTCCGCTAAACCGGCGGGATCTTGCCTGTTGCCTGAGCAAACGGGTTGTCGCCGCTGCCGACAGGTTGCGCGCGCCCGGCGGGCCGGCCGGTGAATTCATCCTCGATATTGTCGCGGTAGTAACTCCATGGCGACTGGCTTTCCAGCAAGCGGCGTGCGATCTCGCGACCCACTGCCGAGTATTCGATCAGCTGGCCATTGGTCAACTCGACTTCGAGCACTTGCCGGGCTTCGTCGTAGCCGGCCGCCTTGAGGGAACCGCCGTGCAGGCGCTTGCGCTGCATCGCCGTCAGAGAATCCGGTTGAACCAGAGCAGGGAAAGCGCGGCCGCCAGGAGCGCGAACAGCGCTGCGCCCGCCGCGAACAGGGCGCTGATCTCGGTTTCCTTTTTCTCCAGGCTGAAGCGGGTATTCAGGGTTTCATAGACCTTTTTCAGATCATTCGCAGTGCCTGCATAGAAGTAGGTGCCCTGGGTAATGTTGGCGACCTGTTTCAGGGTGTCCTCGTCCAGTTTGACCCGCATCGACCAGCCCTCGAAGCCGATGGTCTCGCCCTTGGTCGTGCCGATGCCTACGGTGAATACCCGCACGCCGCGTTCGGCCGCCATCTTGGCTGCGACCAGCGCATCCGGGCCGGTGGTACGCTGGCCATCGGTCAGGAGGATGATCGCGCCGTTATTGTAGGAACCGGCCGGCACCGGCGTGAATTGCTTCTTTTCATCCTTGCGCGGCGGACCGAACGAGCGGCGCGACGGCCCCCCGCCCAGAATCAGCCCGCTGACGTCGATGCCTGCATCCGGAAACAGGGTCGCCAGCGAGACGATGATGCCACTGCCGATCGCGGTGCCGCGCTGCAGTTGAAAGCGGTCGATCGCATTGAGCACGTCCTCGCGACTCTGAGTCGGATACTGCACCACCGATGCGGTAGCGGCAAACGAGACCACACCGATCCGTACATCGCGTGGCTGGTCGCTGACAAACGCCTTGGCCGCCGCCTGCGATGCCGCCAGCCGGTTGGGCTGCACGTCGACCGCACGCATGCTGCCCGAGACATCCATCGCCAGCACAATGGTTTCATGTTGCGCAGGAAGCGTCAGGATGGCGGTCGGGCGCGACACCGCCGCGATCATCAGTCCGATGGCGAAGAGGAACAGCAGTGGCGGCAGATGGCGACGTCCCTGCTGGCTGCCGGCAAGCGCTTCACGAATCAGCGCCAGGCTGGAATGCTGGAGCAGCGCACGCTTCTTGCGCCGCAATAGCCACACGTACAAGCCCGCCAGCGCCGGCAGCGACAGCAACAACCAAAGCATTTGCGGCCAGACCAATTTCATGCCGCCCCCGCCATGTGCGCCGGCAGGCCGCCACCGGCCAACTGGCTGCGGCGTTTGCGCAGGTCGGCGAAGCGCATCACCGAATCGATCAGCGCGTCGTCGGTGGCCAGTTCGAGTACATCGACCCCGGCCTCGGCGAAACCGGCGCGCAATTCGTTCTCGCGGCGCGTCGCGGCGGCGGCAAAGCGTTTGCGAAAACCTGGCTCATGGGTGTCGACGAACAACTGCTCGCCGGTTTCGGCATCGCGTATCAACACCAGCCCCAGATCGGGCAACTCCATTTCCAGCGGGTCATACAGGCGCACCGCGATCACTTCGTGGCGCCGCGTGAGCCGCGCCAGCGCCGGCGCCCAGCCGGGCCGGCTGATGAAGTCGGACACCACGAACACCAGCGAGCGCCGCGGGATGAAACGAAACGCGCCCTGCAGGAAGTCGTCGAGATCGGTCTCGCCCGAAACATCGCGCGCAGGCCGTGTCAGCATGCGATGCAGGATATGCAGCACCTGGGCCCGTCCGCTGCGTGCCGGAATCACGGTATCGACGGCGTCGCCATAGAACATCGCGCCGACGCGGTTGCCATTGCGTGTGAGCAGGCGCGCCAGCACGGAGACGAATTCGGCGGACACGCCGCGCTTGCGCACATCACTCGATCCGAAATCGAGCGAAGGCGAAAGATCCAGCAGAAACCAGGCGGTGACCTCGCGGTCCTCGTGGAACTGGCGCACATAGGGCTGGCCGGTGCGTGCGGTGACGTTCCAGTCGATATGGCGCACGTCGTCGCCGTACTGGTACTCGCGCAATTCGGCCAGATCCAGTCCGAAACCGCGAAACAGGGTCCGATAGTTGCCATGGATCGCGCCGTCGAGGCGACGCAGCACG
>JAYTDE010000812.1:0-2520 GCA_043736195.1 Burkholderiales bacterium
GCCGACGGCATGATCTGCGGCACCTTCGGCACCCATGCCTTGCATCTGCATTATGTCGATCAGGCGCTCGGCCGGCGCGCCGGATCCAACCAGTACGCGGCGATGAACGGTCTCATGCTGCCGGGACGCACGGTGTTTCTGGTGGATACCCACGTCAACCTCGATCCGAGCGCCGAGGACCTGGCCGGCATCACCCGCATGGCGGCCGAGGAAATGCGGCGCTTCGGCATCACCCCCAAGGTGGCCCTGCTTTCGCACTCCAACTTCGGCACCATTGACTGCGACTCCGCGATCAAGATGCGCGCAACGCTTGCGCTGTTGCGTGCGAGCGAACCGTCGCTCGAAGTCGATGGCGAAATGCACGGCGACGCCGCGCTCGACGCCGAAGTCAGGCGTGCGGTTTTGCCGGATTCGACCCTCAAGGGCGAGGCCAATCTGCTGGTGTTTCCCAATCTGGAGGCGTCCAACATCAGCTACAACCTGCTCAAGACCGCAGCCGGCGGTGGCGTCACCATTGGCCCGATTCTGCTGGGCTGCGCCGCGCCGGTGCACATCCTTACGCCATCGGCGACCGTGCGCCGCATAGTCAACATGACCGCGCTGACGGTGGTGGGTGCGAATTCCGCGCGTTAGGCCGGACGGTTTCACGTCTGCTTACAAACCTTGCAATCAGGCGCGCGGGGATTGCTTCTACAATCGGTACGACATGGAATGACGAGGCTTGACGGCACTTATGGCTAAGGGTTCGCGCGGCAAGTGGTGGTGGCTGGTAGTCGTGGCGGTGCTGGGCGCCGGCGGCTGGTTTGGCTGGAAACAGTTTGATGGCAAGGACGAGGCGCAGAAATTCCGCAGCGCCAAGGTCGAAAAGGGGCCCCTGATCGCCACCGTCGCCGCCACCGGCATCCTCAACCCGGTGGTCTCGGTATCGGTCGGCTCGCAGGTCTCGGGCCAGATCAAGGAACTGTTCGTCGATTTCAACAGCGAGGTCAAGAAAGGCCAATTGATCGCCCGCATCGACCCCGAGCAGATCGAGTACCGCATGCGCCAGGCGCAAGCAGACCTCGACGCTTCGCGCGCTTCGGTCGGCACGCAGCAGGCCAATGTGGCCGTACAACGGGCCGAGGTGGCGCGCGCCGACGCCAATCTGGCCGAGGCACGGCGCGATCTCGAGCGCAAGAAGTCGCTGGTCGAGAAGAATTTCATCGCTTCCTCCGAAGCGGAAAAGGCTGATGCGCTATTCAAGGCGCAGGTAGCCGGGCTGGAATCAGCCAAGGCGCAGTTGGGCGTGGCGGAAGCCAATTCGCGCAATTCCCTGGCAGTTGTCAAGCAACGGGAAGCGCAACTGGCGCAGGCGAAGATCGATCTGGAGCGCACCGCAATTCGCTCGCCGGTCAACGGCATCGTGGTCAAACGCTCGATCGAACCGGGGCAGACGGTTGCGGCCTCGCTGCAAGCGCCCGAACTGTTTGTGATCGCCCAGAACCTGGCGGATATGCAGGTCGATTCGGCCATCGATGAATCCGATGTCGGTCGGGTGCGTGTCGGCCAGAGTACGACATTCACCGTCGATTCGTTTCCCGGGCGTACCTTCAGCGGCACGGTCAAGCAGGTGCGCAAGGCCGCGCAGACGGTATCAAACGTGGTGACCTACACGGTGGTGATCACCGCGGCCAATCCCGACCTGACCCTGTTGCCCGGCATGACCGCCTCGGTACGCATCACCACCGATCGTCGCGATAGCGTGCAGAAGGTGGCCAACAGCGCCCTGCGCTTTCGCCCGCCGGGCGTCAACGAGGATGCGCCTGCGGCCAGCACCAGCGCGGCGCCGGCAGGTGCCGCTGGCGGAGGTGGCGGTGGCGGCGCGGCGGGTGGTGGCGGTGGGCGCGGACAGCTCAGCGCGCAGCGTGAGCGCCTCGTCAGTGAACTCAAGCTCGACGCCGACCAGCAAAGCAAGCTCGATGCGATCTTTGCCGGCATGCGCGACAAGTTCATGGCGTTACGCGAAATGTCCGAGGCGGAGCGCCCCAAGGCGGCCGAGCGCAATCGCGCCGAAATTCGCGAAAAAATCACCGCGATGCTGCGTGAAGACCAGCGCAAACGCTACATCGAGATCGTCGCCGAAACCGCCGGTCGCGCGCCGACCCGCGGCCGCGTCTGGATCGCCGGCGCGGATGGCAAGCCGCAGCTGGTTCAGGTGCGCCTGGGCCTCACCGATGGTACTGCGACCGAATTGCTTGGCGGCGATTTGAAAGAGGGGCAGGAGGTGCTGATCGGCGTGGCGACCGTGCCTGGCAAATCGGCGGCACCGGCATCCGGTGCGCCACGCGGGCCGCGCTTGCCGTTCTAATGGACGCGCTCACGTGAAAACCTGGTGGCGTGCGCCGCGACCTGCGATCAGGAGCGAAGAGAAGAGGGCGTTCGCGCCACACCAACCTGCGCCGGGGCGGTGGTGACCGGGCCGCTGATCGCCACGCGCGATCTGGTCAAGGAATACCGCATGGGCGACAACATCGTGCGCGC
>JAYTDE010000813.1:0-3066 GCA_043736195.1 Burkholderiales bacterium
ACCATGGCAGTGCCGGCGTGTTCGATGGGTTTGGCAAGGCGCGCGTGTTGCGGCACCGCGTAGGCCTTGAGTTCCTGCAACAGGTCGGCCAAGCCTGCGTCCGCGGTGAGGTCGATGTCGCGCTTCACGCGCGCCAGCACATGTGCGCGCCATTCGGCATAGTTGAGGATGCGCGGCGACAGACCCCGCGGGTGCATCGACAGGCGCAACACATTGACCGGTGGTACCAATAGCTCCGGCCCAATGCCTTCGAGCAAAAGGCCAACCGCGCGATTGTGGGCGATCAGCGTCCAGCGCCGGTCCACCGCCAGGGCCGGGTAGGGCTCATGGCCCTTAAGCACCAGATCGATGGCCTCGCGCGCCGGCGCCAGCGCCGGATCGGCCAACGATCGCTCACCGAACAGCGGCGCGAAGCCTGCGGCCATCAGCAAGGCATTGCGCTTGCGCAAGGGCATCTCCAGCGCCTGGGCCAGATGCAGCACCATCTCGCGGCTCGGCTGCGAACGACCGGTTTCGACAAAGCTCAAGTGGCGCGCCGAGATGTCGGCCTCGGCAGCCAGGTCGAGTTGACTCATGCGGCGGCGCCCACGCCATTCGCGCAAATGGTCGCCGACTGAACGGGAGAGGGACCTGGGCGGGGAATCGAGCATGCAGCGATGGTAGCCCAGGTGGCGCGGGCGGGCCAATTACCTCGCCCGTAATTGAGTCGAACCGGCGGGCACGGCAACCTGTGGGTCAAGCGCAAAGCTTCTGCGGTAAACAAGCCCCACTTTCAAGGAGTATTCCATGTCGACCGTTCGCCTTTCCCCGCTGTTGCGTTTTGGCCTGCTGATCGACGCTGCCATCAGCGGTGCGCTAGGCGCATTGATGCTTGCGGCCACCGGCATGTTGCACAACATCACGGCCTTGCCCGAGCCTTTATTGCGCTACGTGGGCCTGGTTTTTATCCCTTACGTGCTTCTGGTCGGCTGGTTCGGCTTGCGTGAAAGCTTGCCGCGCGAAGCGGTGTGGGCGGTGATCGCCTGCAATCTGGGCTGGGCGATCGCGTCGATGCTGCTGTTGAAAAGCGGGAGAATCGCGCCGTCGATGTCTGGAGTGGCGTTCGTGATCGCGCAGGCGGTCGCGGTTGTGGTGTTTGCCCAACTCCAGTTCATGGGTTCGCGGCGCGGCGCGGTAGCGGCCTGATCCTCGCGCGCGATCCCGGCGTGCCGCGCGAGGCGCCTGGAAAGTAGTGAGCAAAACGACCATCCGGCACCAGTGTCCGGTGCGCTACTGTTTGGCGCGTGCCGCCTCGAACGGCTGTCGCAAGGCCAGATACTCCGCCTCGCGCACACCTTGGGTGATTTCCACCTGCCAGCCGACCATGGCTGCGAATGCCTCCAGGTTGTAGCTGCCCAGGTCGGTGCGTCTCAAGGTGGCGTGACGCAGCGCCAGCACCACATGATTGATGCCGGTGATGCGAATTGCAAAGGCACACATCGGGCAGGGTTCCATGGGCCCATACAAGGTGCAGCCGGAGAGGTCCGTGCTACCGAGATTGTGCTGGGCATCGCGAATCGCCGCGGTTTCGGCGTGCCAAGTCACATCGGTACGGGTGATTTGCTCGTTTTGCCCGCGGCCTACCACGCGGCCATCCTTGACTATCAGCGCAGCCACCGGCCAGTCACCGCGCCGCAAGGCTTCGCGCGAGTCGGCCAGCGCCTGGTCCATGAAGTTGTTGTGTTCGTGTTGGATTTGCATTGATTAGATTCTACCTTCTGGCCTTTGGGTCGATAGAATCGGGCGCGAAGCGTTTTACTCTTGGGAGTCGCTCAATCAGTCCCTGCAATGCAGGTTGTTGAGAAAGGGCTGAATACGCCCCTGGAATGCGGACTATCGAACCGAAGCTCGTTTCAATTCAACTAGTTGCAGAAGCGGCTTTCTTGACCAACAGACTTACTCACTGTTTCCCTTACACATTCGAGCATCAGAGCCATGACACTGCGCATCGCCATTCCCGACATGATCTCGCCCTCCTACTTTCCTGCGATCGCCGCGGTGGAATTGGGGTTTTTCCGCAAGGAAGGCCTGGACGCAGGCATCGAGTTGCTAGGCCCGGTCACTGCCACCTATGAAGCCTTGCGCGACGGCCAGCTTGATTACGCCGGCGGCGCGGCGCACGCGCCGCTCTATGCGTTCAAGGATTGGGACGGTTGCCGCCTGATGTGCGCGCTGTCGCAAAACATGTACTGGTTTCTGGTGTTGCGTTCCGACATCAAGGCTGAACGTGGTGAACTGAGCGCATTGCGCGGCCTGCGCATCGGCGCGGCCCTGGGGCCGGTCGACGGCCTGGCGCGCATGTTGCGCGATGTCGGTCTCGACCCGGAGAAGGATGTGCAGATCGGCCGCGTGCCCGGTGCGGTCGGGCACAAGGCCTCGTTCGGTGTGATGGCCGCACAGGCACTGGTGGAGAACCGGCTCGACGGCTTCTGGGCCAATGGCATGGGCTGCGAACTGGTGGTGCAAAGCGGTGTGGGGAAAATGATCGTGGATGCGCGCCGCGGCGACGGCACGCCCGGCTCGGTCGACTACACCTTTCCGGCGATGGTGACGACCAAGCGCAAGCTTGAAGAAAAGCCGCAGGAAGTGGCGGCGGCGACGCGTGCGATCATCGCCGCCCAACAGTCGCTGAAGAAGGATCCAGGCCTGGCGACGCTTGCAGCGAAGAATCTCTTTCCGGCAGCTGAGACAGCGATGATCGCCGAACTCGTGCGCCGCGACACGCCGTTCTATGATGCCGCGATCTCGCGCCAGAAGATCGATGCACTCAACGCCTTTGCCGGCGCAATGGGTTTGTTGTCGGCGGCGCCTGCCTATGCCGATCTGGTGCCTGATGTGTGCCGCGCGGTGTGGTAGCCGGGCGAAGGTGTCTTTGCTTCGTCGTTCCAGAACTCAGTCGATCCTGTCGAATACCGCTTCGCCATTCATCCAGCGCGCTTCGGCGCCCGGGTCGGTGAGCGCCAGCAACAGCGCCTGACCCAGTTCGTGTCCGGCCGCCACCAGGCCGACATGCCCGTAGGCATCGGC
>JAYTDE010000814.1:0-3424 GCA_043736195.1 Burkholderiales bacterium
GCCGGACCGACAGCGACGTACTCCAGGCGCGATTTGGTGCCGATCACTCCAACGCTTACCGCGCCGCTGGCGACGCCAACGCCGATTCCCATGCGCAAACCGCCGCTGGAACGCAGGCGCGTTACCGCAATGGTACTGCGCAATATATCTTCGGCCAGCGCCAGCGCGCGCACGGCGTGGTCCGGAACGGCGAGCGGCGCGCCAATCAGCATGAGGACGCCGTCGCCGGCCTGGTCCTTGATGGTGCCGCCGTAGCGCGCTGTCGCCGCCCCGACGGCGTCGTAGTACTCACGCAGGATCTCGAATACATCGGCCGGCGAGGTGGCGACCGTGTAGGCAGTGAAGCCGCGCAGGTCGCAACACACGACAGAGACTTCGAGGGTCTGGACGGCAGTGGCACGCTCCAGGCCATGATGCGCGACCAGTTGCGCCACCTGCGGCGCCAGAAAGCGCGCCATGAATTCCGCCCGTCTACCCTGGGTGACATGGAACTGCACCGCGCCTACCAGGAAGACGATCAATCCAGTCGCCGCCGCGAACGGCGCCGCGTGAAGCGGCAGGATCATGCCCACCAGCAGGAACGGTGCTCCCGCAAGGAAGGCGAGCACACGCCGGGTTTCGGCACGATCCGGATGGCGACGGTAGGCGTGGAATCCCGCGTAGGCCGCGCACAAGTGGGAAGCCGCGAGCGGGCCGGCGAACAAGAGAAACCCCGAAGCGGACGGCAAATGAATGATATCGGCTGGGTCGTGCCGCAGAACGTTGACGAACTGATGGGCGCGGAGGTACGGAAAGGCGATCGACAGGGCGCCGTACAGCAAAGCCAGGCCTTGCGCGATGCGCAGCCATTTTTCCTCGACCAGCCGACCGGTGGGAATGGTGCGCAGCACCCGCAGCAGCCACTCGAAGGCGAAAACGAAGGCCAGGGTTTCCGGCAGGGCGAACACGCCGTCCCAGGGCGGCACCTCGTGCCGCGCATGCATCGGCGCCGCCACCAGGACGTTGAGCGCGACGGCGACACCGGTCGCGGCGAGCGCCGCCGACATTGCGCGGCTGATCGGCGAATCGCGGTCCGCGATGACGAAAGCCAATGCCATGCCCAGCGCGATCAGCGCGACGATCAGGAGGGCGGCGTCGTCTTGGTGCATGGTCTGGATAAATAGAGGTTCCGGTCAGGCCTGATCCGCCTGTGGCCTGCCGGCGGCGCCAACGAAAGTTTCTTCTTCCTTTTGCTCCTGGTCCTTCCGATGCACCAGCCGGTACAGGATCGGCAGGACCAGCAGGGTCAATACCGTCGATGACAGGATGCCGCCGATGACGACGCTGGCGAGCGGGCGCTGCACTTCCGCGCCGGTGCCGGTGGCGATCGCCATCGGAATGAAGCCGAGCGAGGCGACCAGGGCCGTCATCAGCACTGGCCGCAGACGTGTCAGCGCCCCTTCGTGAATCGCCTCGTCCACCGACTTGCCTGCTTCGCGCAGCGAACCGATGTAGGCGATCATCACCAGGCCATTGAGCACCGCCACGCCCGACAGCGCGATGAAGCCGACCCCGGCCGAAATCGAAAGCGGGATATCGCGCAGCCACAGTGCCAGGATGCCGCCGGTCAACCCGAACGGTATGCCGGTGAACACCAGCAGCCCGTCCTTCACGTTGTTGAACATCGCGAACAGGAGCACGAAAACCAGCAGCAACGCCACCGGAACCACGATCCGCAGACGCTTGGTCGCCGACTGCAACTGTTCGAAGGTGCCGCCCCAGGTGGTCCAGTAGCCGGCCGGAACCTTGACCGTTGCCTGAATCCTCTGTTCGGCCTCGGCGACGAAGGACCCGATATCGCGTCCCCGCACATTGGCCGTCACCACTACCCGGCGCTTGCCGTCCTCGCGGCTGATCTGGTTCGGGCCCGGCGCGATCTCGAAGGTCGCCACGTCGCCCAGTTGCAGATAGGCGCGGCGCGCCTGGCCGCCCGCTTCGCTTCCCGGTATTTCGATGGGTAGTTGCTTCATTGCCTCCAGATCGTTGCGCAAGCGTTCGGGCAGGCGCACGACGATGTCGAAGCGTCGGTCGCCCTGGAACAGCACCCCGGCTTCCCTGCCGCCGACCGCTATCGCGATCACATCCTGCACGTCGCCGACATTCACGCCCAGACGTGCGATCTTCTCGCGGTCGATATGGATGGTCAGCATCGGCAGGCCGGAGGTCTGTTCCATCTTGACATCGGCGGCGCCTGGAACCTTCTCCAGGATCGCCGCTATCTCCTCCGCGGTGCGGTTCATGGTGCCCATTTCGTCGCCGAAAACCTTGATCGCCACATCGCTGCGCACGCCGGAAAGCAGCTCGTTGAAGCGCATCTGGATCGGCTGGGTGAATTCGTAGTTGTTGCCGGGCACTCCGGCCACCGCCTTCTGCATGGCGTTGACCAGATCGGTCTTGCTGCGGCCCGGATCGGGCCACGCCGACCGCGGTTTGAGCATGATGAAGTTGTCCGCGACGTTGGGCGGCGCCGGGTCGGTCGCGATTTCCGCCGTGCCGAGCTTGGCGAAAATCCTCTCAACCTCCGGAAACCGCTGGATAGTGCGCTCCAGTTCCTTTTGCATCTCGATGGCCTGCGACAGGCTGGTGCCGGGAATGCGCAAGGCATGGAGCGCGATATCGCCCTCATCGAGGCTCGGCACGAACTCGCTGCCCATGCGGGTCGCCAGCAGCCCGGAGAGGACGACGGCGACCGCCGCTATCGTCAGCACCAGGGGCTTGTTGCGCATCGCCATGCCGAGCATCGGCGCATAGCCGCGCTTGGCCCAGCGCATCAGGAGGTTCTCCTTTTCGCCGACCTTGTCGCCGATCAAGAGGGCCACGGCGGCGGGGATGAAGGTGACCGACAGGATCATCGCGCCCAGCAGGGCGGCCACCACGGTGAAAGCCATCGGGTGGAACATCTTTCCCTCGACGCCGGCGAGCGCGAAAATCGGCAGGTACACCACCATGATGATGAGCTGGCCAAACAGCAAGGGGCGGCGCGCTTCGCGGGCGGCCTCGAACACCTCGTGAAAACGCTGGTTACGCGTCAGTTGCCGGCCCGCCAGGGCTTGCGCATGGGCCAGCCGGCGCACGCAGTTCTCCACGATCACCACCGCGCCGTCGATGATGATGCCGAAGTCCAGCGCCCCCAGGCTCATCAGGTTGGCGCTGACCTTGTTGCCGACCATGCCGGTGAAGGTGAACAGCATCGCGAGCGGAATCACCAGGGCGGTGATGATCGCCGCGCGGATGTTGCCGAGAAACAGGAACAGGATCGCGACCACCAGCAGGGCGCCTTCCAGCAGATTCTTCTTGACCGTATCGATCGTCTTGTCCACCAGCACCGTGCGGTCGTAGACCGTCCGGGCGACCACCCCCTGGGGCAGCGTGCGGTTGATCTCCG
>JAYTDE010000815.1:0-5447 GCA_043736195.1 Burkholderiales bacterium
CGATGGTGCCGTTTTTGCTCGCGGCGATCATGGTGTCGTGGTTCGGCCTGCAGCGCCGCAAATGGCAGCAAGGGGAAAGCAATGACTGAAGCGGTGACCAAGACATCCGACGCGCCGGCGCGGCCGGCCGGCCCCGGAACCAGCACGCCAGCCGGCTTGAAAGCCAACGCCGGCGAGAGCGAGGGCATGAGCTATCTCTCGACCCTGCCGCAGCGCCTGGTGCAGTTGTACCTGCCGCTGTCGATCATCGTGATCGTGTTGCTGTTTCCGTTTTACTGGATGGTGATCACCGCGATCAAACCCAAGGAACACCTGCTTGACCTCGACACGCACAACCCGTACTGGACCTGGGGTCCGACGTTCGAGCACATCGCCGACTTGCTGTTCAAGACCGACTACCCGCTGTGGTTGTGGAACACGATGTTCATCGCGGTATCGGCCACCGTGCTGTCGATCATCGCCAGCGTATTCGCCGCCTACGCGATCACGCGCATTCGCTATCGCGGCGCGCAGTGGGTCGGTGGCGGCATCTTCATGGCGTATCTGGTACCGCCCTCGATACTGTTCATTCCGCTCTCGACGGTGGTGTTCCAGTATGGTCTGTTCGATACGCCGTTCGCGCTGATCCTGACTTACCCGACCATCCTGATTCCGTTTTCGACCTGGCTTCTGATGGGCTATTTCAAGACGATTCCATACGAGCTGGAGGAATGCGCCCTGATCGACGGCGCGAACCGCTGGCAGATTCTGGTACGCGTGATTCTGCCGCTGGCGATTCCCGGACTGATCTCCGCCGGCATATTTTGCCTCACCTTGTGCTGGAATGAATTCATCTATGCGCTCACCTTCATCAATTCGACCGAGAAGAAGACCGTGCCGGTGGCGATCCTCTCGGCGTTCACCGATGGCGACCAGTACCGCTGGGGTTCGCTGATGGCGGGCGCACTGGTCGGCTCGCTGCCGCTGGTGATCCTGTACGCGTTTTTCGTCGAGCACTACGTGTCGGCGATGACCGGCGCGGTCAAGGAATAGCGGCTGGCCAGCGCTGCCGGATGCGTACGGCAGGCGATTGGGGCATCACTCGCCGAGACGCGCCGATTTGCGTCGATCGAGCGCCGCAGGCCACCGCCGCGACCTTGGCGCCGCGGCGGCCCGCGTCCGGGCGGATCGGCATGTCGCGCCAAGCGTGGGCCAGATGGCCACATCGCCACATCGCACACGGCTTGGCCCAGAACCGGCTTGCGCCATTCACTTAACCCCGGGGCCAGCCCGCATCGAGGCTAAAATCCTGGGCTGGAACAAGCGTGGGAGACCCATCATGGCAGTGATCGAGCGCATCGCCCACCTGGCGGAAGAAATGACCCATTGGCGGCGCGACATCCACGCCCATCCGGAACTCGGCTTCGAGGAGCTGCGCACTGCGGAAATCGTGGCCACCAAGCTCGAAGGTTTCGGGCTTGAAGTGCATCGCGCAATCGGCAAGACCGGTGTGGTGGGGGTGTTGCGCGCCGGCACCGCCACCCGCTCGCTGGGCTTGCGCGCCGACATGGATGCCCTGCCGATCATCGAGGCCAACACCTTCGCGCACCGCTCCACGCAGGCCGGCCGCATGCATGCCTGCGGGCACGACGGCCACACCACCATGCTGCTGGGCGCGGCCAAGTACTTAGCCGAGACGCGCGCCTTCGACGGCGTCGTCAACTTCATCTTTCAGCCCGCCGAGGAAGGCATCGGCGGCGCGCGCGCGATGATCGCCGACGGCCTGTTCGAGAAGTTTCCGTGCGAAGCCATTTTCGGCATGCACAACCGGCCCGGCCTGGCACTGGGCAAGTTCGCGGTACGCGCCGGGCCGATGATGGCCGGCGGCGCCTATTTCGACATCCACGTCACCGGCCGCGGCGCCCACGGCGCGCGGCCCGAGACCGGCATCGATCCGGTGCTGGTGGCGTCGCACATTTCGATCGCCCTGCAGAGCATCGTCTCGCGCAACGTGCGCCCGCTCGATGCCGCGGTGCTCTCGGTGACCAAGATTCACGGTGGCGACGCCTACAACGTGATTCCGCAGACCGCGCAGTTGTCCGGCACCGTGCGCGCCTTCACCCCGGAGGTGATGTCGCAGATCGAGGCCGGCATGCGGCGCATCGCCCGTGGCACCTCCGAGGCCTTCGGAGCCATGGCGGAAGTCGATTTCCGGCTGATTTTCGCGCCCACCATCAATGATGCGGACCAGGCCGAGTTCGTAGCCGGGGTCTGTGCGGCGGTGGCGGGAGACGAGAACGTCAACCGCAATCCGAACCTGATCGTGGCTTCCGAGGATTTCTCGTTCATGCTCGAAAAAGTGCCGGGCTGCTATTTCAATATCGGCAACGGCGCCGGCGAAGGCGCTTGCGAAGTGCACAATCCTTCTTATGATTTCAACGATGCCGCCCTGGCCATGGGCGCGAGCGTGTTCGCGCGCATCGTTGAAAGCCGCCTCGCCAGAGGCAACTGAGAGGTTGGGACGCCATGCCGCAAGTTCGAACCACCAGAGGAACACCATGAACAATCGCCGCAAACTGATTCTCGCCCTGAATGCCGGCGCGCTCGGTGCGCCGCTTGACCTGTTCGCTCAACAGTCGGGCGCCTATCCGAACCGGCCGGTACGCATCGTCGTGGCGGCGGCGGCCGGTGGCGGCGACGATATACCCACGCGCCTGCTCGCCGCCAAGCTGAGCGAAGTGATGGGCCAGCAGTTCGTGGTGGAAAACCGGCCCGGTGCCGGCGGCATGATTGGCCAGACCTATGTGGCCAAGGCGGCACCCGACGGCTACACCCTGCTCCTGGCCGGCGGGTCGATGGCCGGCCAGCACCTGGTCAACGCCAACATGGGCTACGACCTGCAGCGCGACTTCACGCCGATCTCGCTGGTCGAAACCGTGCCCTGGGCGTTTGTGGCCAGCCCCGCGCTGCCGGCTGGCAACGTCAGGGAATTCATCGCCCTGGCGCGTTCGCGCCCCGGGAAAATGAGCTTCGGCACACTGGGCGTCGGTCAGATTCCGTATTGGAGCGTGATGCTGTTCAACCGCATGGCAGGCATCGAGGCGATCGAGGTGCCCTACAAGGGCGCGCCCGAGGCCATCATCGACCTGATCGCCGGGCGGCTCGACTATTTCTTTCCCGCCGTGGCCAACGCGGCCGGCAACAAGGACAAGCTGCGCGTGCTGGCGGTGACCTCCCGGGTGCGCTCCGCGGTGTTGCCGGACGTGCCGACCATGATCGAGGCCGGGCTGCCGGATTACGAAATGCCGGCCTGGCGCAGCATCATGGGGCCGGCCGGCATGCCGCGCGAGATCGTCGACGTTCTGAACCGCGCCATGGTGCAAAGCCTGGGCGCGGCGGACCTGCGCGAGCGGCTCGCCAAGACCGGCTCGGTCGCCACCGCAAGCACTCCCGAGGAATTGCGCAAGCGCTACGCCGACTGGAGCGCCATTTTCGGCAGGATCGCGCGCGATGCCGGACTCAAACCACAGTAACACCACCCAACGTTTCTTCACCGGAGAATGACATGCACCCGAAAGCCAAGTTCCTGCTCACTGCCGCCATGGACATCGACCCAGCCAAGGAAGCCCTGTTTAACGAGGTCTATGACACCGAGCACATCCCGGAGCTGCTGAAGGTGCCGGGCGTGTTGGCGGTGCACCGCTATGTGCAGGTACCGCTCAACATGAGCATTGGCGGCGTCACCAAGATCATGGTCGCCGAAGGCGAACCCAAGTACAGCGCCACCTATGAGCTGGAGAACGCGGACGTGCCGTCCAGCGCCGCCTGGACAGCCGCTGTGGAGATGGGCCGCTGGCCGACGCAGGTGCGGCCCTACACGCGCAACCGCCGCCATACGCTGCGCGCGGTGATGTAGGTTTATCCAAGCCGCAGGTTGCCGCATTGCCGATCTGCCGCCATAAGGGCCAGCGTCGGGCCGCAGCGACCGCGATGGATCACCAGCAGTTTGCCGTGACGCCCCGCGCCGGCCGGGCACAGCATCGGGCACGTCTTCGCACAAACTGAGTGCCGTTTCGCACCCTCAAGGTGCATGCCATCGCGGGACCTCCCAAACCGCATAAGACGGCCGAGACACAACGGCACCGATCCGCGGCGCAGACCGATGCGCGCGGAATCTGTCGTTCTCCAAACCGACTTGTCCTTGACCAGTGGCATGGACGTGGCATGGCATAACACTTGCTGCGGATTGACCGCATGAGACCAGCCCCCTCCGCCGTGCCGGTGATCGATTTGTCGGCCTATTACGACCCGGCAGCCACGCCCGACGCTCGCCGCCGCCTGGCGCAGGAGATCGACCGTGCCTGTTGCGAAATCGGCTTTCTGGTGATCGCAGGGCATCGGGTTCCGCCGAGCACGCTGCAAGCCGCGTTCGCCGCCGCATTCCGGTTTTTCGATTCGCCTGATGCGCTCAAGCGCAGCGCCATCCCGTCTGATGAACGCGTGCGTGGCTATGAACCCATGGGCAGGCAGGCACTGGCGCGCAGCCTGGAACAGGAATCGCCGACAGATCTGTTCGAACGCTTCCGATTCGGCGCCTTTGGTTTTCCCGACGACGACTATCACGCCAGTCGCGCCAACGGCTGGTTCGCGCCGAACATCTGGCCCGATGGACCCGCCGGCTTTCGCTGGGCCCTCGAAGCCTATTACCGCGCGATGGAGAGCCTGGCCGGCGACCTGATGCGCTTGTTCGCGATGGCGCTGGATCTGCCCGAGCAGTACTTCGACAAAAGCATCGATCGGCACATTTCGTCCCTGTGCATCAACCACTACCCGGCACCGGTGGGAGAGCCGGCGCCGGGCCAGTTGCGCGCCGGTGCGCACACGGACTACGGCAGCCTGACCATCGTCGCCCCCACGCCGGCAGCGGGGCGGCTGCAGGTGATGACGCGCAGTGGTGTGTGGACGGAGATCGAGCCCGGCCCCGGCGAGCTGGTGGTCAATCTTGGCGACCTGATGGCGCAATGGACCAACAATCGCTGGGTCTCGACCCTGCATCGGGTAGGCAACCCGGACCCTTCGGAAGCCGGCGTCAGTCGCCGCATGTCTCTGGTGTTCTTCCATCAGCCCAACGATGATGCGTTGATCGAATGCATTCCGACCTGCCTGGCAGCGGGCGCCGTGCCGAGCTTCGCGCCGGTGACCTCGGGCGAACATCTGCGCATGAAGATCAATCGCACCTTCGAGCCAATCGACCCGCCGCAGTCATCCAGCGCGATCCCATCGACGGTGGGCTGACCTTGGTTGAACGCGAAAGCCACTGTAGCCAGAAGCGCATCGAACCCGACTCTCTCACCAAAGACATGCCTCTGACGAGGATGTCATGTTTTTGGTAACGATCAATGGCTTGTGCGTCGCCGGCGGCGGCCAAACCTACAGGTGCGCCCCGCCGGTGGCCTGCAGATCAGCCC
>JAYTDE010000816.1:0-2970 GCA_043736195.1 Burkholderiales bacterium
GCATTATCGCGTGCAAACAGCGCTGTGTCGCCTTTCATTCCGGCTGCGCCGCCGAAATTTACGAGTCCTACTATGCGGCTCGCTCAGCCTGCATTTGCGGCCTGGTAGGCCGCGCCCAGCGCAAGAACGGCCATGTCGTCGCCTGCGCCGCCGATGATCTGCAAGCCGGCCGAGAGCTCACTTGCCCCGCACGGCATCGGCACGCTTGCCGCCGGTGACCCGGAAATATTGGGCAAAACCGTCAGGTCGGCCTGGTTGGCCGGTGCCGGCGCGTCGGTGGCAAACGGCGACATCGGCGAGGTCGGCAGCAGCAGGCATTGGGCTGCGCCCTGCAAATGCCGCTGCAGGGGTATTCCGCTTGCCATCAAGGTCAGTGCGCGCGCCATGTCGCGCGCCGATTTGCCTTCGGCCCAGGTCATGGTCGCGGCCATTTCGTGAGGAAACGCCGCGCGCCTGTCGCGCCATGCGGTCTCATAGGTCACCAGCATCGCAGCCCCGGTCAAGAGCAGGCCGGCGCGACGCAGGCTGCCAAGGTCGCAGGGCGGCGCATCGAAGCGTTCGACCACGCAACCGAGGCACGCAATAGTCGCAAGGGCCGCCTCGAAGCGCGCCCAGATGCCTGGCTCCACAGTGGCGCCCAGAGGGGCGCGCGGAGCGCGTGCCGTGGCAGGAACTGGCAGCGGCAACTGCGGGCCGAAGCGGCGCGCGGCCGGATCGGCGGCATCGAAACCGGCGGCCAGCGGCAGGGCGAGACCCAAGTCACGCGCGTCGCGCGCCAGCAGGCCCACATGGTCGAGCAGCGCACACAAGGGCAGCACGCCGCCGCAACTGATCATGCCGGCGGCGGGCTTGATGGCGGCGACACCGCAGTAGCTGGCCGGGACGCGTACCGACCCCATGGTGTCGGTGCCCAGCGCCAGTTGTGCCCAACCGAGCGCCAGCGCGGCCGCCGAGCCGCCGCTGGAACCACCCGCCACCAGGCCGGGATGCGTCGGGTTGGCACAGTCACCGAAATCGGCATTGCGGCTGGTGGCACCAAATGCGGCGGCGTGCATGTTGACCTTGCCCAGCACGATCGCCCCGGCCGCGCGCAGGCGCGCCACCACGAAGGCGTCGGCCGCGGCGCGGTGATCGCGCCGGAACCCGAGCCCCGCCGTGGTCGGCAGGCCGGCGACGTCGATGTTGTCCTTGACGGCTACGATCGCGCCGTCCAGCACCGACAATTGGGTGCCCGCCGCGTGGCGCGCATCGCTGGCGCGTGCCGCGGCGAGCGCACCGGCTTGATCCAGCCAGGTGAAGATGTTGAGCGCGGGGTTGCGCACGCCGATGTCGTCCAATGTGGCTCGCACATGCTCGAACACAGACAAAGAGCGTGTCGCGAAGCGCGCTCCGAGCGCCTCGATGCCAAGCGGCGTATGCATCGTCAATTGGCGGACGCCACCGCCACCCCGGCACCCTCGATGCGATGGCGTTCAAGCGCGCGCGCGACAAACCCGTATGCGCCCTCGATCACCACATAGGCGGCCGAATAGTCGATTTCATTGCCACGCAAGGGATCGATGGCGACGAAGGCCAAATCTCAGGCCAGGGTTTTCACGCCTTCCACGACACCACCGGCGGCCTGATAGGGAACCAGTTCGACGGCGACGCCCAGCCTTCGCCCCAGTTCGCGCGCCAGGTCGACCGAAACGCCTTGCGGCGAACCGTCGGCGCCACGCGCGGCCAGGATCGGGTTGCCGAAATTGATGGCGGCGCGCAATTTGCCGGAGGGTGCCAGTTGTGCGACTGCCATCGGCGGGGCGGTGGGCAACATACTGCAACCTGTCGCGAGCGCCGCAAGCAGACCAACAATCCACGGACGAAACATCGTGTGCATTCCTTCAATCAGCTGGTGGCCAGCAAATAGCTTTGTACAGGTGCGGCGAAACCCTTGAGCCTGAGCGCCTCGCCGGGTTTCAGCGAGTGCGAGTCCGAAGCGCCGCGCAGACACTCGATGGTGCGCGCCTCAACCAGGATTTCCCCATGCGCGGCCTCCGAGCACAGGCGCGCCGCCAGGTTGACCGCCGGGCCGACGGCGGTGTATTCAAGGCGTGACGCCGCACCGATCACTCCGACAGTGACAAAACCGGTCGCAACGCCAACCCCGAGACCCAGATTGAGGTCCCCGTCCGACCAGCGTGCCGTCACCTCGATGCCGCTTGAGCGAATCCGGCGTGCCATGTCCAGTGCGCGGGCGGCATGGTCCTCAAAGGCAATCGGCGCGCCCACCAGGATCAACACACCATCGCCGGCCTGGTCCTTGATGGTGCCACCAAAACTGGCTGCCGCGGCGCCCACCGCGTCGTAATACTCGCGCAGAATCTGGATCACCTTTTTCGATGCGGTTGCCGCCGAAAACGCGGTGAATCCGCGCAAATCGCAGCACACCACCGATAGCTCGAGCGTCTGCTCGTCGGTCGCGCTTTTAAGCCCGCGCCGACTGACCATTTGCGCGACCTGCGGCGACAGAAAGCGCGCCATGAACTGGGCACGGCGCCCCTGGGTCACGTGATACTGGACCGCACCGACCAGGAGGATCATGAGCCCGGTGATGCCCGAGAACGGCGCCAGCGATGGCGGCAGGAAGATCGCCGAGGCCATGAAGGGCGCCCCCAGCGCAAAGGAGACGCCGCGCAATGACTCGGCGCGGTCTGGGCGACGGTTCAGCATCAGCAGCACCGACGCGCCGGCACATGCCACCGCCAATGCGATAGGGCCTGCGAAAACCCAAAAGGCCGGTTCGCCGATCGCGTCGCGCAAGTCCGCGACGTTGGTAAAATAATCGACTCGTTGCTGCGGAAAAATCATTGCCAGCACGCCCTGGAAGAGCATCAGGCCCTGGGCCAGGCGCACCAGGCGATCACCGCCACGGGTATTGAGCGCACCGGCCGGAATTGTGCGCCGTACCCGCAACAGCCACTCGAACGCGAA
>JAYTDE010000817.1:0-3227 GCA_043736195.1 Burkholderiales bacterium
CCAGTTGCGCGCCTTGATCAGCGGTACCGCTTCGTCGAACTCGCTGCGAAAACTGTACTGGCGCATGGTGCTTGCCAGAATTTCCGGGCCGCTGGTGAGCACCACCGACGTGGCGACCGCCGCGCAGCCTGCCAGGAGGCTTGCCATCGAGAGCGCCGCCAGCGCCCGGATCAAATGTCTGTTCATGCTGCTCCCTGGCCCGGACACCGCGCGCGCTGGCGCACCGCTTCAAACATGCAAATCGCACCGGCGGCCGCCACATTGAGCGATTCGGCGCCACCCGGCATCGGGATCGCCAGCCGTTGTGCCGCCCGCGCCAGCAAGGTCGCCGACACCCCTGCCCCTTCGTTGCCGAAAACCCACGCCACCGGCTGGCCTAAGTCGGCAGCGAACAGGCTGGTGTCGGCACCTGCCGCGGTCGCCAACAGGGGCACCTTGAGCCGGTCTATCACCAAGTCCAGATCCACGCCTTCGACAATGGTCAGGCCGAAATGCGCGCCCTGGCCGGCGCGCAGCACCTTGGGCGACCATGCGTATACCGTCTTGGGCGAGCAGTACACCTGGGTCACGCCGGCGGCGGCCGCGCTGCGCAACAGGCTGCCCATGTTGCCGGGGTCCTGCAGGTGTTCCAGCAGAAGACAGTCGACCGCAACCGCATCCGGCATGGCCTGGCGCGGCGTGCGCACGCCGGCCACGATGCCGGCCCCGTGTTCGACCGTGCTCAGGGCTTCGAACATGGCATCCGGAAACTGCACGATTTCGGTCTGCGCCAAATCGACCATGCGCGCAATCTCCGGCCGCCGCAAACCCGACTCGCTCACCGCCAATAGTTCGGGCACGCCCCAGTGAGCCATGCAGGCTTCGACCAGATGCGCGCCGTCGAGAATCGACAAGCCTTCCTTCTTGCGCGCCTGTGCCGAAGACGCCAGGGCCTTCAAGCGCTTGAACAGCGGGTTTTCACGCGAGGTGACGACTTTGAGTTTCACGCGCGCCATTGTAGCGACGCCGCAAGCAGGCTCAGAGCGCGCCCAGGTGGGCGCGCATGCGCTCGCGCTGCGCGTGGTCGGGCAAGGTTCCGCGCGCGGCGCCCAGGTTGTCGGCCACATGCAGGGGATTGCGGGTACCGGGAATCGCCACCGTGACCGCAGGCATGCCGAGAATCCATTTAAGGAAGAACTGCGCCCAACTGGCGATGCCAAGCTCGATCTTCGCCCATTCGGGCACGGCATGACCGCGCACCCGCGCGAACAGCGCGCCTTCGGCGAACGGTCGGTTGACGATCACCGCGGCACCGGCAGCGCTGCAGGCATTGATCAGGCGCTCACCGGCCTGCGGTTCGGCCAGCGAGTAATTGAGTTGCACTGTGTCGAAAGGGTGGCGCTTGAGTGCCGCTTCGAGTTCGCGGTGCGCACCGGCATGGTAGTGGGTGATGCCCAGGAGCCGCACCCGTCCCTCCTTCTTCCACTTAGCCAAAGTCTCCAGATGCGTCTCGGTATCGACCAGGTTGTGCACCTGCATCAGGTCGACCGAGTTCACCCGCAGTTTGGTCATCGAGTCGCGCATTTGCGCCACGCCCTCCTCGCGTCCGCGGGTCCAGACCTTGGTGGCCACGAACAAACGATCGCGCAAGTCGTCCTCGGCCATCAAGTCACCCAGCACCGTTTCCGAGCGGCCATACATCGGCGAGGAATCGACCACGCGTCCGCCACTGGCCGCGAATACGCGCAATGTCTCGCGCGCCGAGGCATATTCCGCAGTGCCCGGTGCCACGTCGAACACCTGCCAGGTACCCAGCCCCACCACCGGCACACGCAGGCCGCCTGCGATCGGGCGGCTGATCAATGCCGCTTGCGCCGCCGCGGGCATCATGGGCAGAAGCGGCAACGCGGCCAGCGCGCGACCGAAGGCACGCCGGCTGCGCGCATCAACGGCCGGCCGCCTCATGCTCGGCCCACACCTTGCGCGCCGCACGCACGCCGTCGATCAGAGCCGGCGCGCCGGCATAGGTTGCCACGTGCAGGAAGATCTCTTTCATTTCCTTTTTGGTGACGCCGTTGTTGATGGCGCCACGCACGTGAAGTTCGAGCTCATGCGGACGATTCAGGCAACACAGCATCGCCAGATTCATGAACGAACGTGTCTTTTTCGATAGCGTCAGTTCGCCGTCGGCATCGCGGCGCGCCCAGCTGCCGCCCCAGGAATGCACGGTCAGGTATTCCTGCACATCGTCGGTGAATTCGTCCTTTACCGCGAACGCGCGATCGACATAGGCGTCGCCAAGCACCTCCTTGCGGATCTTCAAGGCGGCGTCGAACATTTCCTGCTTGGTCGGATTGGTCATGGTTCCAGGATGGGGTGGGAGTGTGGCCGGCATTGTATCGGGGCGCACGCCGCATGCCGCAAGTGTGCGTGGCACCACGTCGGGCGCCTGGCACGCTCGGCCTCGCCGCCGCGGGCGATGCCGGCGCTTAAGGAAACACTGAACAAGTCCGTAGGTCGGGACAGCCGCTTTTGCATCATGTTGAATCGAAACGACTCTTCGTGCGAGGGTCCGCATTCCAGGGACTTGTTCAGCGTTTTCTCAACTCTGAAACAGCGTGCCGCGAATTTCCGACACCGGTTGATGCACCGTGCGCACCATGAAGGCGGACTCCGGTTCACCCTGGCGCAGCCGCGCCAGCCATTCCTCCGGATCGAATTCCACGCCGATCGGATTCTCCGCATAGCCGGCGCCGTGCATGAAGGCGTTGGTGGCATCCACCGTCGGATAGCTGTCGACCTGGAATTCCATCTGGTTGCCATCCGGATCGGCGTAATAGAGCGAAACGGTCACGCCATGGTGCAGCCGCCAGTAGGGCATGACACCGATGGCCTTCAACTGCGCGTAGTTCTCCAGCAATTCGCCGAGTGAAGCAAAGGTATAGGCCACATGGTCGACACCGACGGCGCCGCGCCTGTCATTCAACCTGGCTTCCGGATCGACCGCTTCGAGATTGACGAAGGCGACGCGATGGTGCTCGTCGTCGTAAGTGACGAACGCCAGCACCGGGCTCTGGAACTGCACCTTGCAGCCGAACACCTTGACATACCAGTCGATCATTTCGGCGAACCGACGGGTGCGATACACCACGTGGGCGAATTTGGCGGGCTTGATGCGGTTCATTGGTCGGCCTCCTGTTGGTCTGACGTTTGGTGTAGCGTTCGGGATGATAGTTGCAATCTTGACG
>JAYTDE010000818.1:0-2702 GCA_043736195.1 Burkholderiales bacterium
CTGTGCGATCCCATCCCCCCTCCAACTCCCCCCTTGAAGGGGGGAGAGTGAGGTCAGTTCGTCCCTTGGCATGCGGGCTGAACCTTGTGGCTAATCATGTGGCTGCAAGAGGTTGGGAAGACCTACCACCCGGCCTCGCGATCCGGGGTCGCACTTATCTTGTGGATCGTCAGGTCGGCGCCATTGAATTCCTCCTCCGGGTCGAGTCGCAATCCCATCAACGCATCGATCAGCGCATACACCAGGTAACCGCCTACCACCGCTACGCCGATGCCCATCAAGGTGCCGGCCAGTTGCGCCATGAAGCTGACGCCGCCCAGGCCTCCCATCGCTTTCAGGCCGAAGATGCCCGCCGCGATGCCACCCCATGCGCCGCACAAGCCGTGCAGGGGCCATACGCCAAGCACATCGTCAATCTTCCAGCGGTTCTGTGTCAGGGTGAACATGAAGACGAACAAGGCCCCGGCGATGCCCCCGACAGCCAATGCGCCCAGCGGATGCATGACATCCGATCCGGCGCATACCGCCACCAACCCGGCCAACGGCCCGTTATGTACAAAACCCGGGTCGTTGCGGCCAGCCAGGGTCGCGGCCAGCGTGCCGCCGGCCATTGCCATCAACGAGTTGATCGCCACCAGCCCGCTGATCTTGTCTACAGTTTGAGCGCTCATGACGTTGAAACCAAACCAACCGACCGATAAAATCCAGGCCCCCAGTGCCAGGAACGGAATGCTCGACGGTGGATGCGCGGATACGCCGCCTTCGCGGTTGTAGCGGCCGCGGCGCGGTCCGACCTGCAGTACCGCCATCAGGCCGATCCAGCCGCCTACGGCATGCACCACCACCGAGCCTGCGAAGTCGTGAAACTCCTCGTTGAACGCCGCCTTGATCCAGGCCTGCACGCCGAATTTCTGGTTCCATACGATGCCTTCGAACAGCGGATACACCAGGCCAACCAGGAAGGCCGTGGCCAGAAGTTGTGACCCAAAGCGCGTGCGCTCGGCAATGCCACCGGACACAATCGCAGGAATCGCCGCAGCGAAGGTCAAGAGAAAGAAAAACTTGACCAACTCGAAACCGTTTTTTTGCGCCAAAGTCTCGGCGCCGACGAAAAAATTCACACCGTAGGCAACAGCATAGCCCACGAAGAAATAAGCCAAAGTCGAAACCGAAAAATCAACCAGAATCTTGACCAGCGCGTTGACCTGGTTCTTGCGCCGCACCGTTCCCAATTCGAGAAACGCAAAACCGGCATGCATGGCCAGCACCATGATCGCACCCAATAGAATAAACAATGCGTCCGCACCCGACTTAAGCTGTTCCATAATGCTCCCTCACTGATAAATTGGAATCTCATCATCGAAGCAAATTCCGCACCATTACAATGCGCTCTTGATTCTTAAGGTCTATTTATGTGCATGTTTTGAAGTATCCGAATTTTTTGCATCACTTTAGGGCCTTTTATCCTTTTCTTCGCACCATGATGGAGCGCCCCAGTCAGCACACCTCGGCTGGTTTGACTTCTCGAAACCTGCCGGTTAGTTTGCGCAATCGCATCGCTCTTGCCTGGAACCTCATGAATCGTCGCGACTTTGTCCGGGTCTGCACAGCCGGCGCCGGTTTCTCGTTGGCCGCCGAAGCAACGGCAGCCGCACCCCCGGTAGCAAGGACCTATGGCCGCGCGCGCCTCTACGACGCCAGCGGAGCGCCATTGCGCGCGGCGTCGCTGGCAATCCAGCGCAACTACGTATTCTTTTACCCATTTCAGGCAACCCCGTGCTTCCTGCTCAATCTCGGAAAGCCGGTGCCGTCGGCGCAGATCAAATCCAGCGGCCAGGAGTACGCCTGGCCCGGCGGCGTCGGCGCCAATCGCGCGCTGGTTGCCTATTCCGCGATCTGCTCGCACCAGTTCACCTACCCCACCCGGGACATCAGCTTCATCAGCTTTCGCGCGGGCAAATCCGGCGCCAACCGGCATGCCGATGTGATTCACTGCTGTTCCGAGCATTCGCAGTACGACCCGGCCAACGGCGCCCGTGTTCTCGCCGGGCCCGCACCGCGCCCGCTGGCCGCGATCACGCTTGAGCATGATGCGAAAACCGACGGTCTGTATGCAACCGGAACCATTGGTTCCGAGGTGTTCGACGACTTCTTTCGCAAATACGAATTCAAGCTCGCGATGGAGCTTGGCGGCAACGCGCGCAAGGAAATCGGCAATCACTGTCGCGTCACCGAACTCGACAGCTACTGCCGACAGCAGGTACGTTGTTAGGTGTGCGCTGCCCGCCCCTGCATGCAGTTGCTGAATTGGTTATGCTTGTTGTCCATCTCCTTTGACCATCCGCCGCGCAGGGATAGACCGTGATCCCCTGGCTTGGACCGCGATCTGCGTTTCCGCCGGTATCGCGGGCGTTGAACGAACCGAACGGCCTGTTGGCAGCCGGCGCCGACCTCTCGCCCGAGCGCCTGCTGGATGCCTACCGACAGGGTATCTTTCCCTGGTACTCCAACGGGCAGCCGATTCTGTGGTGGAGCCCGGACCCGCGCATGGTGATGTTTCCGGCTGAGTTCACGCCTCGCCGCTCGCTCGCCAAGACCCTGCGCAACAAGGTGTACGAAGTCCGCTGCGACTCCGCATTCGAAACCGTGATGCGCGAGTGCGGTGAAAAGCCACGCTTAGGTCAGGACGGCACCTGGATCAC
>JAYTDE010000819.1:0-3219 GCA_043736195.1 Burkholderiales bacterium
TTGTCGACCGCCTCTTGCGTGGGGACCAGCACCTTGCCGCCCATGTGGCCGCATTTCTTGACCGAGGCCAGCTGATCCTCGAAGTGCACGCCGGCAGCGCCCGCTTCGATCATCGCCTTCATCAGTTCGTGGGCGTTGAGCACGCCGCCAAAACCGGCTTCCGCATCGGCCACGATGGGCGCCATGAAATCGATCTGGGCGGACTCGTTGTCGAAATTTTCCATGTGCTGGATCTGGTCGGCGCGCATCAACGCGTTGTTGATGCGCTTGACTACCGTGGGCACCGAGGTGGTCGCGTAAAGCGACTGGTCGGGATACATCGAGAGCGAATCGTTGGCATCGGCCGCCACTTGCCAACCCGACAGGTAGACCGCCGGCACGCCGGCCTTGACCTGCTGCATCGCCTGATTGCCGGTGAGTGCACCGAGCGAATTGACAAACGGCCGCTCGTTGCACATCTTCCACAGCTTCTGCGCGCCGGATTTGGCGATCGAGTATTCGATCGCCACCGAGCCGCGCAAACGATAAACATCGGCGGCCGTGTAATCGCGCGCAACACCCCTCCAGCGGGGGTTTTCATTCCAGTCTTTCTGGATTTTCTGGATCTCTAGGTCACGGCGGGTCATGGTAAATTCCTTTTTCGTTGAGTGAATTCAGGCACACAGTTCTTGTCGCCCCCGACCGCTTGATCGGCGTTAGCCGGCGGTTCGTTGTGCAGTGCATGATGCGTAGTTTGCAAACCCACATGCTGCCAGGCAACAGATTTAGCGACGTGTAGCACTTACTTAACAAGTATTTGTTTTTATGTGAAGTTTTAATACCGGTATAGCGCTTTTTGCGAGTAAGCAAGTGCTTAAATCGTGCGGCGCACCAATTCACTAAACACTTACAACGACAGCCTTGATAAACCCTTGTGCGCCAGTGGCTTATCGCACCACCCGCGAGCCCCGATGGCGGCGCCTGGGCCTGCACGCCAATCCCGGGGCCAGCCCCGCGGCGCATGGTCGCCAGGTCTGATTGCTCCTTCCTGCAGCGGGCTCGATGCTAAAATCGCCATGCAAAATTGTGTGTCGCAACCCCTCTCCGATACTGAAACGGCCCCATGAGCGAACCCCAGAAATCTCCCGCCAAGATGCGGCCCATTCCACGCATGATTTTCGCCAGTCGCTGGCTGCAGTTCCCCTTGTATTTGGGCCTGATCGTCGCGCAAATGGTCTACGTCTACCATTTCTGGGTCGAACTCACGCACCTGATCGAAGCCGCGTTCGGCCACGGCCCATTGTTGAAGGATGTTGCCGACGGCCAGCTGACCGAAACCGCGATCATGCTGGTGGTGCTCGGCCTGATCGACGTGGTGATGATCTCCAACCTCTTGATCATGGTGATCGTGGGTGGCTATGAGACTTTCGTCTCGCGCATGAATCTGGAAGAGCATCCCGACTCGCCGGAGTGGCTGTCGCATGTGAATGCCAGTGTGCTCAAGGTGAAACTGGCGACCGCGATCATCGGCATATCGTCAATCCACCTGCTCAAGACCTTCATCAACGCCCAGCACTACGACGAGAAAACCCTGATCGCGCAAACTCTGATCCACGTCTGCTTTTTGCTCTCGGCGATGGCGATCGCCTACACCGACTTCATCATGGAAAAATCGATCGCGCTGGCGCGCTCGCATGGTCATTGAATCGTCAAAAGTGAAAACCTACTTTTGACGAATATGAAGTGAGCACCAATCACCGGCAGAGCCGGACGATTGGTGCTCCAGAAATGCCACACAAGATCAACGTCGTCGCGGCGCGCTCCCGCCCGCCGCTTGTGTCGCTTTTTCGTTCGCGTCGCTGTTTCAAGTGAAATCGTCCGGCTATGCCAGCGATTTCGTACTGACTTGCGCCGGGCAAAAGTAGGTTTTTACTTTTGCCCGCCTCCTAAAATGGCATCTTGAAACCGGCCGGCATGCCCATGCCTGCGGATAGCGCGCCTTTCTTTTCCTCGGCTGCCGCGGCGGCCTTGCGCGAGGCATCGTTGAAGGCTGCGGCGATCAGGTCTTCGAGCATTTCGCGGTCGTCACTCATGAGTGATGGATCGATCGCCAGGCGCTTGACCGAATGATTGCCATTCATGATCACCTTGACCATGCCGGCGCCGGACTGGCCTTCGACCTCGAGGCCGGCCAACTCCTCGTTGATCTTGCCCATCTGCTGCTGCATTTTTTCCTGCATTGCCTGCGCCTGCTTCATCAAGCCGGCCAGTTGTCCCTTGTTCATCATGCCTGAAACTCCTTCAAGAATTTGACCTTGCGACGCCGCACAAGGCTGGTCAAAAGTCTGCGCGCGCCTCAGGACGGCCGGATCGCGCTGGCGCGAGCGCCGGTTTTCTCCAGCATTTCGCGCACAAACGGATCATTCGCGATCGAAGCCTCGGCAGCCTCCTGGCGCGCATCGTTTTGCTTCTCGGTGAGCGCCGCCGCCGACGCACCCGCCAGATCACCCACCTGCACCGACAACCGCACCGGACGACCGAGATACTGCTCAAGCGCCGCGCGCAGCTTCTCCTGCATCGGTTTGTCGTCCGCCAGTGCGCGCGACCCTACCCGCAACGCAAACGTGCCGCCCTCGAAACCGGCGAACTCGCTCTTGTTGGCCCAGGTACGCACAAAACCGGTCAGTGGCAGGCGTGCGATCAGGCCGATCCAGTCGCCATCGAAACTTCCACTGGCCACCGCGATGGGCGCAGCAGGCGCAGCAGGCGCCGCTGCAGCACCCGCACCTCGCATGCCGCTTGCCGCCGCCGCTGGCGCATGCGCCGTCGGCGCCAATCGCGCGCGCGGCAAAGCCGCTGTCGCAGCGGCTGGCCGCATCCGCGCCTCGCCGCCGCCTTCGTCCGGACGAAAACTCAGCATGCGCAAGAGGCTCATGGTGAATCCGGTTTGCTCGTCCGGGGCATACGGCAAGTCGTTCTTGCCGTGAATCACGATCTGATAATGCAACTGCACTTCTTCCGGCGACAATGCTGCCGCCAGACGCAGCACATCGGCACGATCCGGCGCATCCTCGGCGATCGCCGCCGGCGCCGCCTGCGCCACCGCGATGCGCGACAGCAGTGACGCCAGATCCGACAAGGCCGCGCCGAATGACAGGCTCATGGCCTCCATGGTCTGCGCCACCGCCAGCATCGCAGCGGCGTCACGCGCCAGGAGTGCATCGAGAATGCGCAGCAGGT
>JAYTDE010000820.1:0-1839 GCA_043736195.1 Burkholderiales bacterium
GCCTGTGCCGCGCCGTTCCAGCTGGTCAGTGGCCGCATCAAGAGCTTCGGCTGCGCCTCCTGCGGGGCGGTGCTCGACACCTCCAGCCACGAGGTGCGACTGGTGATCAAGGCGCAGGCGGCGCTGGATACGCCTCTGGCGATTCCGCTGGGCGCCAAGGGTAGGCTGGAAAATGTCGAGTGGCAGGTGATCGGCCACCTGCGGCGCGCCTCTGAACACGGCTTTGCCTGGAGCGAATTCCTGCTGTTCAACGTACACGAGGGCTTTCGCTGGCTGACCGAGTCCGACGGCCACTGGTCGTTCATCCGCGTGGCCGAAAAGCCGCTCAAGAAAATCGGCAATCTGGCGTTTCAGGGCGGCACCTCCTACGAGCACTTCGCCCATTACCTGGCGGAAGTCACCCATGTGCTGGGTGAGTTCTACTGGAAGGTCAAGGCAGGCGACATCGTGGAAGTCGATGATTACATCGCGCCACCCGCAATCGCCAGCCGTGAAAAGGACGATCGCGAGCTGAGCTGGTCTACGGGGACCTATATCGAGCCGGCGCTGCTGCGCAAGGCCTTCGGCGTAGCCACACCCTGGGCGGCACCCAAAAGTGTGGCGCCGAACCAGCCTTCGCCATGGAAAAACAGCGCCACCCGCCTGTGGAAGCAGTTCGCGCTATTCACCGTGATTGCACTGGCCTTGCAACTATGGTTCGCAATCACCACCAGCAGCGTGCGCCAGGAACAGGTGGCTTTGAAACCCGGCGTCGAAAACAGCATCCTGACCACCCCGTTCAAAGTCACCGGCAACGGCAATCTCGCGCTTTCGACCATCACCGATCTGGACAACTCCTGGGTCGGCCTGGGTTATACCCTGGTCGATCCGGCCTCCGGCCGCGTGTGGCGTGCCGAACACCAGCTGGAGGCCTGGTCGGGCGTGGATGAAGACGGCGATCGCTGGAGCGAAGGCTCGAACTCCGGGCTGGTGAGTTTTGGCAACGTGCCGCAAGGAACCTATCAGTTGCAGATCGAAGGTGAACTGGCGCCGGAAGCGACCCGGCCCTTGGGCGCGGTGCTCAGGCTGGAGCGCGGCCATGCCTCATGGCTCAATTGGCTGCTGCTGCAGCTGGGCCTCTTGAGCATCCCCTTGTTCGCCGCCTGGCGCGCTCGTGCCTTCGAAGCCCGGCGCTGGGCCGACAGCGACCATGCGCCCGATGATGACGATGATTGAAGGAAAGCCCGCATGAGCCGCTTTTACATGATCGCCGCGATCGCCGGATTGGCGTTTTTCTCCTATGCCCAGCACGCGGGCATGAGCGTGACCGGCGCGCGCGGCACGCAGCAGTTGAGTTCGGGCGGATCCGCTGGCAGCGGCAGCTTGTGGCGCTCCGGCAGCCTGTCGCACAAATAGTTCGTTTTCCGCAATACCCTCGAAGGAGTAAGCCGGCATGGACCTGATCAACCCGCAGTACATCGTCAATTCCCTGGTGTTTTCGCTCATGGGCGTCATCGTTTTCTGGGTGATGTTCGTGATCATCGACAAGCTCACGCCTTATGACCTGTGGAAGGAAATCGTCGAGAAGCGCAACCAGCCGCTGGCCACCATCGTCGCGGCGATGTGCCTGGGCATCGCCATCATCGTCGCCGCGGCGATCCACTAGCGTTTTTTCGAAGCGTCCCGCCCGCCGCCTTAAAGCGGCTAGCGCAGCCCTGGCTGCGCGCCATGCCGGGCGCGGGCGTCAACAGGATTCCGGCCGTGCGCCACGCCCTCTTGTTCTCGGTTTTCGTCGTTGCTTCCTGCGGCCTGGCCTATGAGCTGATCGCAGCGGCACTGTCGAGTTATGTGCTGGGCGAC
>JAYTDE010000821.1:0-4075 GCA_043736195.1 Burkholderiales bacterium
GGCCTGCAATTTGTCGCGCTCGGCCTGGTGATCGCGTTCCCGCAGATCGCGCTCTGGCTGCCGGGCACCATGGCGAATTGAGGATGCCGGCATGCGGCGCGCGCTCGATGCGGTGCTTGATGTCATGCGCGTCCCTGCGAGTGGCGATCCGGCGGTTGCCGTGTTGCCGGTGCCGAACCTTGAAACCGCGCGCGAGGCAGCCTGCGAGATCCTGATCGCCGGCGGCGGCACCGGCGGCGTCGCTGCTGCGCTTGCTGCGGCCCGCGCCGGGCGCAGCGTGGTATTGCTCGAGGAAACCGACTGGCTGGGCGGGCAGATGAGCGCGCAAGGCGTCGCGGCGTTGGACGAGCACGAGCACATCGAGGCCTTCGGCGGCACGGCCAGCTACTACCGGTTCCGCAGCCTGGTGCGGGATCAGTATCGCGCCCGCGCGGGCGCTGCCGGTCGCCGTCCCGACTTCAATCCCGGCGCCTGCTGGGTCACGCGGCTGGCGTTCGAACCACGCGCCGCCGTCGCGGTGATCGACCGGTTGCTCGCGCCCCATGTCGCGGCGGGCCGGCTCACCGTGCACCGCAGGATGAAGGTGGTTGCCGCCACCACCGAAGGCGACCGTATCACCGCGGTCATCGCAATGGGACTCGATGACGCGCGGCTGATCCGCTTTTGTCCGCAACTGGTGATCGACGCGACCGAACTGGGCGACCTGCTGCCGCTGTGCGGGGCGGAATACGTGATCGGCGCGGAGACCGTCGCCGCGACCGGTGAGGCGCAGGCCCAGCCGGAACAGCCCAAGCCACATTGCGTGCAGAGCTTCACCTACCCCTTTGCCTGCGAGCGCCGCGACGATGGTGAGAATCATGTGATTGCGTGCCCGCACAAGTATCAGCACTATCGCGCGGCGCAGCCCTACAGCCTGTCCATCGAAGTGCATGGCGGCGAGATCTACGGCGAGACCAGTGGCTGGCTCGACTATCGCCTCTACGACACCATGCCGGGCACCAAGGGTGGCTTGTGGACCTATCGCCGCTTGCTCGACCGCAGCCTGTTTTCCGGGGTTTTCAGCCACGACCTCAGCATCTTTAACTGGCCGGGAAACGACTACCGCGACCGCAGCATCCTCGATGCTTCTCCACTGGAGGCAGCGCACGCGCTGCAGGACGCCAAGCGCGTAAGCCTGGGCTTCTTGCACTGGCTGCAGACTGCGGCACCTGTTAGCGGTGATCGGCTTGGCGCGCCCGAGATCCGCTTGCGGCCGGATGTGATGGGGTCGGCGGACGGGTTGTCGAAGTTTCCGTACATTCGCGAATCGCGGCGCATCCGGGCCCTCAAGACCATCGCCGAGCAGGAAGTGTCGGCGCACCACCAGGGCGGGCCGCGCGCCGCGCATTTCGCCGACTCTGTCGGCATTGGCTGGTACCCGATTGATATCCATCGCTCGGGGCCGGACGACGTCGGTGCCAGCTGCCGTACCAAGCCGTTCCAGATTTCTCTGGGGGCCTTGCTGCCGCTGCGCATCACCAACCTGATCGCCGGTGCCAAGAACATCGGCACCACGCATATCACCAATGGCTGCTATCGCCTGCACCCGATCGAGTGGAACATCGGCGAGGCCGCCGGTGCGTTGGCCGCCTTCGCTCTTCTGGAAAGGGTGGCGCCAGCGGAGGTGCATGGGCGCGCTGACTTGCTTCAGCGCTTTCAGCGTCGCCTGCTGGGCGACGGTGTACCGCTTGCGTGGCTGATCGATGTCGGTCTGGATCACCCCGCATTCGTCGCCAGCCAATTGATGTTCATGCGTGACGCGCGGGCATTCGATGCCGATCTGCTGTTTCACCCGCACGCGCCGATGTCGGATGCACTATGGCGGAAGGCGGGTGGTACTGGCGAGGTGCCGAACAGTCGGGCCGAGGCTGCCGAGCGCTTGTCGGAAACGTGGTGACTTTAAACGTGGTGACTTTTCGTAAGGGAGGCTGAACATGACACCGGAACAGATACTCAAGATCCCGCCCAGGGTCCTGACCCAGGCGCAGCGCGAGTTCTACTTCAACGAAGGCTACATCTGCCTGGAGCGGGCGATCGGCGAAGACTGGATCGCCCGGCTGCGCGCGGCGACCGACGAACTGGTCGAGCGCAGCCGCGCGGTGACCAAATCCGACACCATCTTCGATCTCGAACCCGGGCATCGCTCGGACGCGCCACGCCTGCGCCGGGTGTCGAATCCGGTCGAGCAGCATGCGGTCTACTGGGAGTATTGCCTCAAGTCGCCGATGCCGGACATCGTGGCCGATCTGGTCGGGCCGGACGTCAAGTTCCACCACTCCAAGCTCAATTTCAAGTGGGCCAATGGCGGCGAAGAGGTGAAGTGGCATTACGACATCAGTTTCTGGCCGCACACCAACTATTCGCCGCTGACGGTCGGCACCTATCTCTACGACTGTGGCATGGAGCAGGGGCCGCTGGCGGTGCTGCCCAGGAGTCACCTGATCGATCCCATGCTGTCGCAGTATGGTGCCGACGGCCACTGGACCGGCTGCCTGTCCGCAGCCGATTGCGCGAAACTGGATCTGTCGAAGGCGGTCTCCATGCCGGGCCCGGCGGGGTCACTGACGATTCACAACTGCCGCACCCTGCACTATTCGGCGCCCAACAATTCGGATCTCGGCCGACCGCTGCTGCTCAACACCATGACCTCCGCCGATGCTTTTCCGTACACGGTGAACCCGATCAAGCCGAAGCACGACCAGGCGATCCTGCGCGGCAAGCGCGCGCTGTTCGCCCACCATGACCCACGACCGTGCCTGATCCCGCCGGACTGGTCGAAGGGCTACACCTCGATCTTCGCTCTGCAGCAGGAGGAAGGCGAAGACATGGTCGCGCGCTGAGCGCTCAATCCGGGAATTCGGCGAGGAAAGCCAACAGGCGTTCGGCCAGTAGTTCGGGCTGCTCCTCCGGAATGAAGTGCCCGCAATCCGCAATTGCACCGCCGCGCACATTGAGTGCGATGGCGCGCAGCGACTCGAGTGGTTCTTCACCGCGCCCGCGTGCCTCGGCACGCGCACCACCTAAGGCCAGCACCGGCATCGGCAGGCGGAAGCCGGACGCCAGCAGCGCGCGATTGTCGGCCTGATCCTGCGGGATATTGCGGTAGTAGCCGAAGCCGGCACGCAATGCGCCCGGCTGGCTGTAGCAGCGCACGTACTCATCGACGTCGGCGCTATTGATGGCATCTTTTTGCCAGCAGAACGCCTGATAAAACCAGCTCAGGTAGAGGCGCTCGCGCCCTTCGACCAGGGCCTCGGGCAGGTCGGGTGTCATGTGAAAGGCGTGGTGCCAGCGCTTGCCGCCCTGGGATATATCCGGCCCGATGCCGGGCACGGTCACGTCCAGAATGGTGAGTGTTCGCACCTCGGCATGCAACGCGCAGGCGAGTGCGAATGCGGTCGGCCCGCCCCAGTCGTGGCCCAGCAGATGGAAGCGGTCCAGTCCCAGGGCCTTGCACATTTCCACCAGATCGCCGGCAATGGTTTTCTTGTCATAACCGTCCGCTGGCCGTGAACTGTCACCCAGGCCGGGCAGGTCCGGCATGATCAAGCGATAGCGGCCCCACAGCAGTGGCATCAGCTTGCGCCACTCGTGCCAGGTCTGCGGCCAGCCATGCAGCAGCACCAGCGGCACGCCGCTGCCGACGCTGGCCACATGCAAACGGACCCGTGACAGGTCGAGGGTCTGGTGCGTGATTTGCATGGTTGCTCGGGTCCTTGGTGCTTGTATGGTGGGGGGCGTTTCAGACCAGCGTGCGCCATTGCGCATGATCCGGCACGTTGCCGCGCACCACGTCGAAATAGCATTGGCGCAGCATGGCGGTGATCGGCCCCGGCTTGCCATCGCCCACCGGCAGCTTGTCGATCGAGGTCACCGGCAATATCTCCTGGCCGGTACCACACACGAACGCTTCTTCGGCGAAGTAAAGCTCGCTGCGATCGATCTCGCGTTCCTCGCAGGTCTTGCCGGTCTGTTCACGGTAGAGCGTGATGATGGTGTCGCGCGTGATGCTCTCCAGAATGTTGCTGGTGATCGA